>CALLLZ010000068.1 GCA_938008005.1 uncultured Marinicella sp.
GATGATGATTCAGCCTTGGAGTTAACTGAGAGTGATGTGATTTTTTTAAGTTCATTTGAATGATTTTTCAAGAACGGTAATTAAATCAGATTGGTTAAATAAAATCAATAGCAACACCATGGGGCAAATCGGATAAATTAAAATGTTTAGCTAAGGTTTGACCCATGTCAGCAAATGAGTTTCTGGCGCCTAAATTTTGGGTTTTTATAGATGATCCAAAAAACAACACCGGTACATGTTCACGGGTGTGGTCGGAACCTGGAAATGTGGGATCACAACCATGATCAGCAGTGATCAAAGCGACATCACCTTCCTTCATGATAGCTTCTAATTCTGGTAACTTTTTATCAAACTCTTCCAAAGCATTGGCATAGCCAATCACATCTCGTCGATGCCCGAAATGGCTGTCAAAATCGACAAAGTTCACAAACACCAAGGTGTTGTCTTGAGCTTGGTTTAACTGTTCAAGCATGACATCAAACAGTTCCATGTTGTCTTTGCCCTTAACACATTTGCTGATACCTTTACCCGCGAAAATATCTGCAATTTTACCCACCGAAATCACCTGTCCACCTGTTTGGGTCAAGTGATCCAATAAAGTATTCTCAATGGGTGGGGTGGTCATGTCTTTGCGGTTACTGGTGCGTTGAAAAGATTTGGCATCGGAACCTATAAAGGGCCTGGCAATGACGCGGGTTATATTTAAATCATTAACCAGATTCTTGGCAATCATAGAAATTTTTAACAAGCGATCTAAGCCAAAATGATCTTCATGAGCGGCAATTTGGAACACCGAATCTGCAGATGTATAACAAATGGGTTTGCCTGTTTGGATGTGTTTTTCACCTAATGATTTGATGATTTCAGTACCTGAGGCATGACAGTTTCCCAAAATACCTGGTATACCTGTTTTTTCAATGAATGTTTCTATTAGGTCATCTGGAAAGCACGGTACAGTTTTTGGGAAGGTGCCCCATTTAAATGGCACTGGTACGCCTGCCATTTCCCAATGACCACTGGGTGTGTCTTTGTCTTTACTTTTTTCAATGGCATAACCGTATGCAGCCTTGATTGCAATGCTGTCATCAACACCAGCAAGCTCAGATCCAGAGCTGTCATATTGAGCTGCCGCTAAACCGAGTCTAGTTAAGTTAGGAATTTTCAATGGGCCTGTCCTTACGCCATTGGCATCGGCCAAACCATGCGCACATTGCTGAGCAATATGACCTAATGTATTGGCACCTTCATCACCATATAAATCGGCATCTGCACTGGCACCAATGCCCAATGAATCCATGACCAGAATGATGGCTCTTCTCATTATGTTATTTACTTGTGTATTTTCATTTGAGAATATTTAACCACATTATTGAAATTTTAAGAATTGTTTATACGTATAAAAATCAGTTTTGCAGACTTTCTAACAACAGTTGATCTGTATTTTGCCAATAATCACCGGCTTTCAATTTTAAATCTTCCATTAGGCTTAAGGCTTTGTTGTTGTTGCCTGATAGTTTGGCTGCTTGAGCTTGGTATTTTTGTAAGGGATAGATAAATGGTTTAAGTTTACTTGTTCGCCGTAAATTTTCAGTCAGTTTTTTAGAGTTAATGTTGATGTATAAAGCATTCAAACGGTTCAATATCAATGTAATTTGATTGAAGTCGCCATTTGTATTGGCATGAAGTAAAGCTTCAAGGTAGTACATTTCTGCTGCAGTATGTTTTGCTTCTAACCGGGCAACATCACCTCGGTACATCTTAATTAACTGGTGATCGCTGTTTATCAATGATGTTAAATGTTGTTGACTGTTAGAAAGGTCTTGTTGATACAAAGCAATCATTAATTGCCCTTCATAGAAAAGGGATGTAATTGCTTGAGTGGGATGTTTCTTGAATAGTTGAGCCAGTGATTTAAGGTTGTTTTTAGCTTGGGTTGTGTTGTTTTTTATTAAGTGTAACTGCAGTAACCATAAAATGGCCTCGGCTGAATTGGTGGCGTTTTTTTGTTCTGAATGCATGGCTAAAATCATTCGCCAATTTTGCTCGGCTAAACTAAACCGACCTGTTTGTTGATAAATTTTTGCCAGTTTGGTGCGGTTATCAATGATACCTTGTTGATTGTTTTGTTGTTCGTTATAAATCAAGGATTCTTTAATCAATTGTTCTGCTTTGGTGAACTCATTTTTCTGATACAATTCTTTTGCGGTAGCAATTTTGGTTTGCATTTGATGCTTTAAAACACTTTTTTGAGAAGTGGCATTGGTTAATTCTGTTTGTTTGTTTGTTTCGAAATTAACAGCTTCAGAATTAGATAAAACGTTGGATTCTGTGGTTTTTGTTTTAAAAAGTAAATACAACAATAAAAAACCTACAGTCAGAATGAGTATCAGCCATTCAAGTTTGAATTTGTGATGATTTGTATTTAAATCTAGTGAAGAAACTTTGGGTATAAAACGTATGCCTTGTTCACTAACTGTCTCAATATAGTGGTCTTGATGGTATTTGTTAAGAGTTTGACTGAACTTTAAAATAGATTGCTCAATCGTGTAGTGGGTGACTGCTTGGTTTGGCCATACTTGATCTTTCATTTCTTTGAGGCTGATCAATTGTTGTGGGCGACTCAGTAAATAGCTGAGAAGTGAGTGGTATTCTCTTGTCAACTCCTTGGATTGCGAACCAAGTTTGAGAGTTTTCTGTTCTGTGTCGTAACTGAAACCAGAAAAGTGGTATTTCATTTGATCATTGATGTTAAATAGGTCAAGAAAGTCATGATAGCATTAAAAAAGTTGGTCGTGAAGATACTGTTTACTTGTGTTAGATCAAATAAAAGTTCTTTGATAATTTTTGATATCCGTTGTTAGGTGTTTGCAATCATTTGTGATTTACTTGCTAACGTATGTGTCTTATGCTGAGAACAACCACATCAACAAATAAACAATGTTAAAAGCTTTTGAACATCCCAATAGGTTAGAACTTTCGCGTTTAATCTTGCTGGCTATATGCGTATTGTATGTGAGTTTTTCTCACGCAAAATCATCCGATTTTTTATCGATCGAGGACTCTGTTGATGAAATTCAAAAAAAATATACAGTGGCTGCCGTCAGCGTTTTGGTAGTTACTCATGATAAAGTATTGCTTAATTTACATTCAGGTGTCAGAGACTGGGAAACAAATCAACGATTCAATTCTAAGGATATGTACCGGATTGGCTCTATCAGTAAATCATTTGCTGGTGTTCTGGCGCTGCGATTACAGCAACAAGGATTGATTAACTTGAATGACTCGATTACAGATTATGGTTTAACTCCATATCTAAATAACTCATTCCCGGATAGGATCATTACTTTGGCACAATTACTTGAACACACTGCCGGTCTAGGTGATTTAGCAAAGGCAGAGTGGGATTATAATGATGCAAAGCCGATCAATTTGATGCAAGCCTTTGATATGAAACTAGGGGATCACAAAACCAAATGGCCTCCAGGCATGCACCGTTCATACAGCAATGTTGGTGCTGGCTTATTTGGTTTAGCTTTAGAAATAAAGTTAGGAGAGTCCTATGAATCATTGATGCAAACCCATGTTTTTAACCCTTTGAAAATGAGCAGCAGTGGTTTGTTATTAACTGCTGGAGTCAAATCAAGATTAATTACTGGTTACGACCGAGATGGTCAAAAACCGATTCAATATTGGCATAATATCTATAGACCTTTTGCAGCCATCAATACCCACAACCAAGATATGGTACATTGGTTACAAATGTTGCTAGATCAAGATAATGGTTTTTTGAGTAAAAGTAATCGGCAACGATTGCTTCAACCCAGCAGCACTTTAGCTGCAAAAAATGATTTAAATTTTGGTTATGGTCTCGGGCTATATCAATGGCAAACGGATGGCCACAGTTTTTATGGGCATGGTGGTGATGCGGATGGTTATTTAACGCGTTTTGGTTTCAATCTCGAAAGTGGATTGGCTTATTTTGTGATGATCAATGCATTCAATAAGCAACCATTGAATGAAATCATAGACCTGGTAGAAAATCAAATCATTGCAGATTTACCGAAACCCAACTATCCAAAGAGGTTGAAATTAAGCGATGAACAGATAAGAATTTTTACGGGTTCATATCAACAAGTGACCCAACGTTTTGGTCAGCATAATAAATCAGCGCCTGTACTTGAAATTATCAATACAAAAGGTCAGCTATCTTACCGTTATAGAAAAGGGCGTCAGGTGAATGTTTATCGAGTTAAAGCAGATCATTTCAGAACGGCCAGTCAGTCTGTTGCGACCATGGCATGGACGCCACATATGGGGTCATTGTATTTTCAAGGGGAATTGGGTAATTTTGTAAAGGTTAGTACTGAGAATCAACCATGACTGATTTAAGCTAGATAAAGACATAAGTACATAGTTCAATGTTATATTCACTCACGATTTTAGAAAGAAAAACCAGATAATTGACAATGGAGTTAAAAAGTTAACCATATTTTAATTGCTATTTAGCTAACATGGCTTTTTTATCAATGGGGTTGGTGATGATTAGAACGGTTATTCTTTTGGTTTTATTGGCTGGAGCTATTGGTTTTTCAGAGTGGCTTGATAATCAAACAGTTGGTGCTGCCAATATAAAAATCGAGGTGGGACCATCGATGATTTGTCCTGATGACTACCAATTAGGTTATTTTCGTAAATCTGGGCGTAAAATAGACAGTTACAATACTTGTTATAATGAAAGTGTCAGTGACTTACTGGAAAGTAATAAGCTGAAGGCATTTGTTCGTATGCTAACTATGACGGGTCAATTTGAATTGGCTGAGCAGGTGTTGTTAGAAGCAGCGGACATTGATACCAATACATGGTATGTAGAATTGGTGAAAATCAATGTCAGACAAAAGAAATGGGATCGAGCTCAATATTATCTGAACCAAACACACGTCGATAAAGATGATCACCTCAGGTTAGTGGTTGAGAGTAGAACCAGCCAATTTTCTAATGGCATAAATTTCAGTAGAGTGCCAGCCATATTTGAAGCATCAACTTATCACATTAAAGGAGCAGTTAAACAAGCTGAGATTAAGTCAACTCAAGGT
>CALLLZ010000069.1 GCA_938008005.1 uncultured Marinicella sp.
ACTAAACTTCGGTCATTTTCGACCCGACTTGAACAAATATTTATCTATCGTTATTTTGGTGGCATGAAAATCAATGAAATTGCAGAGTTACTCAAAAGCAGCCCTCGTACGATTGACAGAGACTGGAAAAAAGCCAAACTGATGATTTCGGTCGCATTACAAGAATGAGCGAAGAAAACAACACCATTCAAACCACAACATCATTTAAATTACTCAATGATCTGATTGATCAAAATCCAGGTTTATCAGAAACTGACATCCTCAAACTTTACCAACAAAAAACCAAACAACAAAAGAAAACCATTCAACTCATCAGCAATTCGATTGCAGATAATACCAGCCTTCTCATTGAATCTTTGAACACCACTGAAAAACCTCTGGACCCTCAAAGTTCAGCGCAATATGAAATAGACAGCATCATCAATTCAGGCGGTCAAAGCGATGTTTACTTGGCTCACCGAAGCGATGGCGCATTTGAAAAAACAGTGGCCATCAAAGTTTCAAAAAATCGTTACACTGACCCCATTGAGCGAGCAGCATTTCTTAAAGAAACACAGATACTGGCTGAACTTCAACACCCTAACATAGTTAATCTCATTGATGCCGGTTTCAATCAAAATGATGAACCTTGGATAATTCTTGGTTACATCGAGGGCTTACATATTGATCAATTCATTGAATCTAACAAGCCATCAGCACATAACACCATTCAATTACTGATCGATTTATCCAAAGCATTGAGCTACATTCATCAACAGAACATTTACCACCTAGACATTAAACCTGCCAATATCATGGTAAGGGTTATCAACAACGATTCCCAAGCCCTTTTAATTGATTTTGGTATTTCGACCAAACAAAAAATCAGAAAAGACAATACCGATGAAAACATACCCATCTTAGCTACTACAGCTTTTGCTGCTCCCGAACAGCTGAGAAAAATTCATGCAAAAATAGATCATCGCAGCGACATTTATGCTTTTGGCAAATTAATCAAACACCTCATCAAACAATACCCTGACATCTTTAAAAATAACCCTGACCTCAATTCAGTTACAGATAAAGCCACTCAAACCAACCCCAATGATCGTTATCAAGACATCCGTCAATTACAAACGGACTTAAACCATTTCAAACATAATAGGAGTGTATCCACAAGACCTTTAAATTTTATCCAAAAATTTAATAAAGCTGTGGCCAACAAACCACTGATCAGCAGTTTGATAATAACATTTTTGTTACTCATTTCCGGCTTATCTGTAATCAATTGGACTCAGAATAATCAAGCCCAAAAGATACTAGAAAATAGCCAAGACTATTGGAAAAAAGCCGATGAGATAAAGAATACATCAAGAATTTTATTTCTTAAACCCAAACAAAACATCCAATCAGAGTTGAACCAACTTAATCAACTTTTCGATGATTTATATAAGAATTATCAATCTGAAAGTCCTGAACAAAAAAAATCAATTTCCCTGGCGGTTGCAGAAGCCGGAATCAGTTTAGGTCGATTCTTCCCAGCACAAGAGGCATTATTATTTGCGATAAATGCTTCGCCTGATAACACCAAAGTCATCACTCATTTAACTCAGAATCATTTAAGTCTATATCAAAACGGATTACAAAAAAACAAACAATACAGTAATAAAAAAACCAGAGAAGCTCAAGCTGATATTTTGTACAAGCGTCATGTATTACCTGCTCAAAAATTGATTAAAAGCTTGCCACCTGAAGTGGCAGCACAAAATATTATTTCACAAAGTATGGTCATGTATTTTAATGGCAACACCCAGGACGCCATTGAAACCTTGCAAGAAAAAGAACAGAATGAATTGTGGCCAATCCCAAGATTGCTCCAAGCCACCCAACTCCTCTCAGAAGAAGCTCGAAAATTCAAGGTTCATAAACAACAGAAAAACGCGGCCCTTCTTTGGTATCAAAAAGCATATAACACAATTGATCGAGCCAGTGAAGTTGCTAGGAGTCATCCCGATGTTTTAGAAAAGAAATGCTTGTTACAAGTAGAAATTGTTACTTTTAACAGCGCTTTTAATTCTAAGGATTTAGAAAAAATTCATGCTTGTGAGGATTTACTGATCATCTCTCCCTCTGGAAAATCATCACTCACTGTTGTCAGCGAAGCATATATCAATTTGGCCCAAGCTAAATTCAATATTGGTAATAATCCAAATTATGAGCTTGAACGTGCTGTCACATTGATCAATCAATTGAATCAATTTACTGATATAAAAGCTTTGGCGAATTTACTCATGGGCCAGATCAACATCATCAAAGCCAACTGGAAAACAAGCAGTAAACAGAATGGCCTACCTGAACTGCAACATGCTTTGGCAAACCTCAAAACAGCAGCAGAATTAAAACCGAATGATTATTTAATTCAAACTGAATTTGCTAATTCTTTGTATAAATATGCAAACTCAATCAGGCCATTCAACCAAACAGCAGACGACAGCTACCAACAATCTGTAGACATATTAAAACAACTATTTAATCATGCTGATGCCACTCTTTTTCTCTATGATACCACAGTAAAAATTCTTACCAATCACGGTTATTATCGATACCAAAACAGTTTAAATGCAGATCAACAATTAAACGATGCAGCCGAAGTGCTGGCCAACATGCAAAAACAATGGCCCAACAACACCAACCTCAGTAGTGCCCAAAGTGACCTCCATTGGACCTATGCTCATTATTTGGTTTTCCAAGGTAGAGATCCTGAGCCCCATTTGTCATTGGCCATTAAAGCGTTCGATGAAGTCATTGATAACCAACCACCCATATGGATAAACAGGTACAATCAAATCAGTGCCATGTTATCAGGCATTACTTATTACTTAAGTAAATTCAAAAATCAAAGCTCACAACTTCAACTCGTCGAAAACAAATTAACCAAACTACAACAGATAACCACCCATGATGTCGATCTATCAGCTCATTTTGGTTATTATCACAATATGATGGCAATCAACCAAATGGTCAATCAATCCGATCCAACGCCACATCTCATTGCCAGCAGAAAGTATAATAATCAATGTCTAAACAGCCCTTTTGATCGATATTCTTGTTTAAAGCAGTTTGCTACATTGGTACGTATACAGAATAAATGGAACATAGACCAGAACACCTTCAACACACAACAATGGCAAGCCGACTTAAAAGCCATCGATGCTGGCCTGGATGAATTTCCAGACCACCATCAATTGATGGCACAAAGAGCAGAGCTGAGAATGATCGCTGTCCAAAATCAACAACTCACCTTCAAACAAATCAAGCAACAATTAGCCACTGCGTATGAAGAACTAAATACTGTATTTAAAGCACAACCCTTGTTATCAAGTAGATACCAAGCCAGTTTAAATTTGGTCAATCAGTTAATTAAAAAACACGAATCATCAAACTAATTTTTTGGCCGTAAAGCCACTGACAATGATATTTATCTCCCCGTAGTGCATTTAGGACAAATTAACTAAAGTTAAGTTGAAAAAAGTCAGTTTTTCATATTTTCGAACTGCGTTCGA
>CALLLZ010000070.1 GCA_938008005.1 uncultured Marinicella sp.
AAACAAAATCGGTAGTAGCGCCTATGTCATTAATTGTTTCTGCGTTTGCACCAGTGGCCAATGTCAGATTACATAAAACTCCACAGCTATCAGGAGAGGCAGGTAATAGTCTGTTTTTGTTTGACGTATCAGCAGGCAAAAAACGTATGGGTGGTTCGGTTTTGTATCAAACTCAAAGCCAGTTAGGTGAAGAGAGTCCTGATTTAGATGATGCACAAAAACTTTTGAAGTTATTTGAGTTGATGAGAAAAGTCGTGCACAGTGATTTAATCAATGCTTGTCATGATCGATCTGATGGAGGGTTGTTGGCGACGGTTGCTGAAATGAGCTTTGCTGGCCACTGTGGGGTAAACCTTAAGGCTCCTTCGGTTGATCTTGAAGCTTGGCTATTTAATGAGGAGCTTGGTATGGTGGTTGAAGTTAGTTTAGCGAACCGAGCTGGTTTTTGGGCTGAGGTGGTTGCGTCTGGGTTAGAGTCCATAACACATGAAATTGGTGAAGTAACTGAAGATAGAAGCTTTATAGTTACACATGAAAACGGACAAGAGTCTTGGTCTTGTGATGAGCTAGAAGCCATTTGGTCTCAAACCAGTCATTTTATGGCCATGCAACGTGATAACCCTGAAGTGGTGGCTCAAGAGTTTGCACAAATCAAACAAAATAACCCGGGTATTAAGCCAGTTGTTAATTATGACTTCGGTCCAGATTTGATTGCAGTTTATCGAGATCAGCCAAAGCCACAAGTAGCGATATTACGTGAACAAGGTGTTAACGGTCAAAATGAAATGGCCGCTGCTTTTATGCGTGCTGGTTTTGAATGTATTGATGTTCATATGCAAGATCTGATAGACCAACAAGTGAATTTGATGAACTTCAGTGGTATAGTTGCCTGCGGCGGCTTCTCTTATGGTGACGTATTGGGTGCTGGATTGGGTTGGGCTAAAACCATCTTGTACAATTCTAAATTGCGTCAACAGTTTTCAGCATTTTTTGCTGATGAAACTAAATTTGTTTTGGGTGTATGCAATGGTTGTCAAATGTTATCTGGTTTGCGTTCAATTATTCCAGGTGCCGATCACTGGCCTGATTTTTTGCATAATAAAAGTGAACAATTTGAAGCTCGATTTTCACAGTTAACAATAAAAAATACCAATAATATATTTTTCCAAGGTATGTCTGGAGCGAGCATTCCAGTGGCAATAGCACATGGTGAAGGCCGTGCAGTTTATCAATGTTCAAAAAAGAATGTGGCTCATGTGGCTGCACAGTATATTGATAATCATGGTCAAACAACCATGCAATATCCATTTAACCCAAATGGATCGGAGCAATCTGTGGCAGCAGTCAGTGGTGCCAATGGACGAATTTTGGCGATGATGCCACACCCAGAACGTGTATTTCGGAGTGTACAAATGTCATATGCTCCAGCAATGTGGGGTGAAAATTCACCATGGATGAGAATGTTTTATAATGTGAGGTTGTTTGTTGATTGATATGGAATGAAGTCCCCGATTAAAGAATTGTTTGTCAGTGCCCTATTGTATTTGCCATTGTGCTTTTTCATTTGGTTTTATGCTGCGCCATTATTAGTTATGCCAGCCAAATGGTTGGCTGCGATGGTAATGCAACTGTGGCAGCCTGACTTATTCAATGGTATCGAGCAACAACGATTTATGTTTCATGTGCAAACATTGATATTTCCGCAGGATTATAATGGCCAAGCTGCCAAGCTGGCGGTATTGGATGTGACTGTTAATCCAATGAAATATGGCTATGGATTGGCGGTGTTTTCTGGTTTGGCTGTTTCTGTGCCGAATTTGACGTTGATAGCTAAATTAATTCAATTAATTGTTGGTTTTATGGTGATCAGCTTGATTCAGGCCAATGGTGTGTTTTGGGAAACCTGTAAGTCATTGCTGTTTTCAGGTGGTGGTGATGCTTTTCAAGCCATTAATGATACTGGTATCAGTCATAATTTAGTTGCTGCCATGTATCAAATGTCTTATTTGATTATACCTGCGGTGGTGCCAATTGTTATTTGGGTTTTTCTTAATAGGTGTTTTATTGAAGAAATAACACAGTACAATAAAGGGTTGGATAAGCAGAACTGAGTAATCATAAGAAACTTTGTGTTAGGCACACTGTCTCATTCAAACAAATTAAAGTTAAAATCAAAAAACACAGTATAAAAATAAGTAATTAGTTTAACCAAGAATAAATATTATGTCTGACAATGTAATCGAAGAAGAGCAAACAGAAATAGCAAAGCCAGAAATGTCTTTTGAGCAGCAGTTATCAGAGTACTTGGTTGAACAAGGTCGCTTGAAAGATGAGGACTTGCAGCGTGGCCTACGACTGAACAAAGAGAGTTTTGGGGTTTCATTGGTACCATTGTTGGTGAGATTGGGTTTGGCTTCAGAGCGTGATGTGGCCTTGTCGCTCAACGAATTAATGGATTTGCCAATAGTGGCTGATAAGGATATGCCCGAGAGCACTTCCGTGGATGTCGAGTTTCCAATCAGGTATATGCGAGAAAGTCAATTTGTCCCGATTGATGAGAGTGAAGACAAATTGACGGTAGTTATGGTTTACCCTTATGAGGAGCACATCACCAAGGCCATAAAAATGGTTGCAGACAAGGAGTTGGAAATAAAAATTGGTATGCCATCAGAAGTTGAAAATGCGATAGAACGTTATTATGGTGGCGGCAAATCAGCGATGGGCCAATTGGTTGAAGGGTTGTCCAATGAAGATGGTGAAGTTGAAGATGTTGAGCACCTTAAAGATTTGGCCAGTGAAGCACCGGTGATCCGGCTGGTTAATATGATTATGCAGAGGGCTGTTGAGTCTAGGGCTTCTGATATTCACATTGAGCCTTTTGAGAATCGTTTGAAAGTGCGTTACCGTTTAGATGGGGTTTTGCACGAAGTAGAATCACCACCGGCCAGATCCACAGCTGCTGTGATCAGTCGGATTAAAATTATGGCGAAATTGAATATTGCTGAGCGTCGTTTGCCACAAGATGGGCGCATCATGTTGCGAGTTCAAGGTAAGGAGTTGGATTTAAGGGTCTCTACTGTACCTACATCATATGGTGAAAGTGTGGTGATGCGTATCTTGGATCGAGAAAGTATTGTCTTTGACTTTGATCAACTGGGTTTTCGCGAACATACTTTAGATCCGTTTATGAAGGTTTTGGAAATGCCGCATGGGATCTTGTTGGTAACTGGCCCTACCGGGTCAGGAAAAACCACTACTTTGTATACGGCTTTACAGCGATTGAATACTGAGGACCGTAAGATCATTACGGTTGAAGATCCTGTTGAGTACCAATTAACTGGTATCAATCAAATTCAAGCGAAAGCATCTATCGGGCTAGACTTTTCTTCTGCGTTACGCGCCATTGTGAGACAAGATCCAGATATTATCATGATTGGTGAAATGCGTGATTTAGAGACTGCAAAGATTGCGATTCAATCGGCGTTAACAGGTCACTTGGTGTTGTCCACAATTCATACCAATTCAGCAGCAGGCGGTATTTCGCGTATGCTGGATATGGGTGTGGAGGATTATTTATTAACCTCAACAATCAATGGGATTTTAGCTCAAAGGTTGGTGCGTCGCTTAGATAAAAGTAGTATGGAAAAATACAAGGTGATGCCAGAAATGATTGAAGAATTACGCCTGAATAGGTTTTCTGAGGATAAAGATTTACAATTTTATCGACCGCGACCATCTGAAGAGAATCCGACTGGTTATTCTGGAAGAATGTCTATTCTTGAATGTTTAACCATGACTGAAGACCTCAGGCGCATGGTAATGAAAGGTGCCACAGCTGGTGACCTACAAAAGCAAGCACAAACAGAAGGCATGTTAACTATGTATGAAGATGGTTTGTTGAAGTGTTTGTCTGGTGATACCAGTTTTGAAGAAGTTATCCGGGTTTCACACGAATAATGGCACAGTTTATTTACAAGGCAATCACCCCCACTGGCGAGCAGTTAGAAGGCCAATTAGAGGCCGCAACACAAGCAGAAGTCATTGCGAAAATTCAAGATGCTGGCAATATGCCAGTTTCTGCCAGGGAACTTAAACCAGGGTTCAGTCTAGAAAATCTGCTGGCCAAACGCAGCAAAATTACCCAAAAGCAAGTGGGTTTTTTCACTGAGCAATTATCTACCCTGTTGAATTCAGGTATGCCATTAGATCGTTCTTTGTCAGTGATGATAGATTTGAGTGATGAAGAACGAATCAAGACCATGGTTGAACAAGTGCGTGATAAAGTTCGCGGTGGAGGTACATTGTCTGATGCCTTAGAAGATCAACATGGTGTGTTTTCAACCATGTATACGAACATGGTAAGAGCTGGTGAGATGGGTGGTACGTTAGAAACTTCATTGATGCGCCTAAGTGAGTATTTGAAAAGTTCTAAAGAGTTGAGAGATTCTGTTGTTAATGCGATGATCTATCCTGCTATTTTGATGGTGCTCGCAGTGGGCTCGTTATTTATTTTGCTTGCTAAGGTGGTGCCCAAATTTAAACCCTTATTTGAAGATGCGGGTATTGAGTTGCCTTTGATTACACAAATTGTGTTTGCTGCTGCTGCTGTGGTGCAAAGTTTTTGGTGGATTTTAGCCTTGATCACCATCATTGTTGTGGTGGCTTT
>CALLLZ010000071.1 GCA_938008005.1 uncultured Marinicella sp.
ATTTGCTCTTCATCTGGATCAATGAACAAAGAACTCCTCACTCCCAATTGTTCAAGCTCTATAACTAGTTTACTCACCCAGCCAAAGTGTTGATGTAAATCCCAACCATGATCTGAAGTGAGTTGATCCGGCGCATCTGGTACCAAGGTACACTGGTCCGGTTTGGTATCAGCAATTAAAGACATAAAGTCTGGTGAAGGATATCCCTCCACATTAAACTCTACACCCTCATATAACTGACACAATTGTGCCAAATCATAAGTGTCTTTTCTGGTGGCATGGCGTTCATCCTGACGTGGATGCACTGTCAAACCATGAACGCCCATGCCAATTAATTTTTTACCATATTCAACTACATTCGGATAATCCCTTCCTCGTGAGTTCCGCAATAAGGCAATTTTGTTAAGATTTACACTGAGTGAAGTCATAGCAATTGATTAAACCATAAATCAGTAATTTTACATTATATATAATTGGATGATTGAGAAATTGCTGTTCGAATATGATGAATACCAAAGAACTTCTTACTTTAAATAGCAAGAGCAATACAAAGAGAAAACGTCAACCCACAAAACTCTGTATTGCCCCGCTTGTGTGAATCAAAAGAATGACCCACTATTTGGAGATAAATTTGACCTCCCCCTGTTCGTTTCACATTAATTGCGAAATGAGATAAAACTGATGTGTACACGTACAGGATGAAATGAATTGTACATCAATAGATTCGCATGATAATATTGCGTACAAATATGCGCGCAAAATACTATGAACATAAACAAAAGACACTTAGTCCAGCTGCAAAAAGCCTTAATTCCAGTCAGCAAGATGGTGATTAAATTCGGATTACAATACCATGAGTTCAAGGCTAACAGTCAAAAAGCTTACATCAAAGCAGCTGAAGAGTTACTCAATGAAGTTAAAATCAAGCCTACCAACCAAGCCATCGCTGTTAAAACAGGTATCGATCGACGCACCATTGCAGAGTTTCAAAATGACCTCAGTGAAGGTAAAGATGTGATGAATAAAATGGATTTAGTGATTGCCGCATTACAACGAGCAAAGCTTAATAGCAAACAACTATCACACTCTCATTTGACTACATTGATTGACAGTATTTATGGCAATCATATTCGAGCAAAAGCGGTGATCACTGAATTGATCAGCAATGAAATGATCATAAAGCAAGATAATGGTTACTTGATTGCCAAATCATTAAATCAACAATTGCTACAACAAGCTGAATTGGCTGAAGAAGTTGACATTACAACCAAACGTTTATTCCAAACTTTCTATAAAAAAATGTTTGCAACTGACCAAAAACAAAACCTCAACCAAGCTTCTATCTTTTCTAGCAAAATTCCACACAGTAAACACGATCAAGTGAATCAAGCCATAGATACAAAAATGCGTATATTCCAACTAGAAATGTCTGAATTGATTAAACAGCATGAAACCAATGTTCCCACAGGCACTTATGCAAATGTAGGCTTCTCACAATTCCAGTTTGATTCCACTGAATAAGCATTCTGTGGACTGAGAAAAAACAAACACCCGTACCCCATCTTCAATAAAACCAGCCTTTTATTAACTTTAAGGACAAAGACTATAAGACATAGGTCAAACCCTTTTTTTGCTTCATAACGTCTATTAATATGTTTCGTTTCTATATCAAAAGTAACAACTATGAAAAAAATAAACTTAAAGTCGGTATTGTTCTTTATGACATTTTTTACACACCATGTATTAGCATTGACACCTACAGCAGCCGAACTTAACGGTATAAATGAAGGAAGGCTGGAATTATCAGTAGTAACTGTCAATGGCCAAACGGGTCCACATGGAGATGGAATCAATGATGATGTTGATTTTTTTAACAGAGCCATTGAGTTGTATAAGTCAGAAAACAAAGCAGGTTTTATTATTTTAAATGAAAACACCACTTATCAAATTGGTAATAAAATAGTCATTAAAGAACAACCTGGCATAACCATACAAGGCCGCGGTGAAGGCAGTATGAGATCAACCATAAAGATCAATACCACCGGCAACACGCCTGGCATACACATTTACAAGTCAAACTTTTCTGGTTTAAGAAAACTAAGATTCACTTCAACTGAAAACCATGAAGGTGATGCAGTCAGAGTAGATAGGTCTGGGAAAATAATCATTCATGACCTGATTATGGATGGAACCTATAATGGCATAAGACATGTAATTTCAAATAATTTAATCGCATCCAATATAGTCATGACAGCCCCTAAAGGCAATTATGGCTTTCAAGGTATTGGTAAAGAAAAAATCATAGATGAAAATGGAAATCGTGACGATGAAGCCAACCATTTATTTACCATGCTTAACATTACTGGGACATTATCTGAAGGAGTTAACACAAGCTTTGAGTGGATTAAAATGGGTGTATACAGTGTCAGCTATCATTTATACGATGTAAACTTCACTGGCGGAGGTAAAGGTATAGTTACTTCTAATGCTCCTGAAAGTTATCCAAAATACATTTTTGCATCAAATGTTAATATCACAGATACTCACTCAGATGGAATACATCTGAAGTCTGGATTAGATTTTCAATTATCAGATATATCAGTAACAAATGCCAACGGCCATGGCATTTACATCAGTCCAAATTTTACAGGTGGTTTGTTATTAACTAATCCATTGGTAAACGGTTCTCAAAGACATGGTATTTACCTAGGAGGCGGGGAACAAATGCAAATCTTTAATCCTGAGGTTGGGCACAACTCAGAAAGTGGTTTAGGCTTGTATTCTGGCATTTATGTTGAAAATGGAACGCATGAGTTCAATATTCATTATGGCGTTTTAGGCCAGCTTGATAGCAATACAGCTAATAACCAAAAATATGGTATAGAGCTGGGTGGAACCATGGGCACTGATCACAATTACTTTTCAGTGGTAGATGTACAAGAAATAGGTAACCAATTTTCACAACCATCTGTCTCCGACACTTCAGGAAATTGGTTTTTTAAACCCAGAACAACTCGAGTCAATGTAAATACCAACGACTTATTTACTGACTTAGCTTCTGATATGAGCCTGACAAAAATTTACCCTGAAAATGTAACAGTTGCTGCAACAGGTTTAAATACACTACAAACAGAAGTTACATCAATGTGTAGTAACGGAGGAGGCACTTTATGGCTTAAACCAGGAGAATACAGGTTGAGCTCAGATCTCAATATTGCTTGTGATGATATAAAAATCAAAGGTTCAGGTAGGTGCGCATCAGCTCCAATTGGTCAATCCCCTCCTTGTTCAACTATAGTTTTTGCCAATGCCAATTCAAATGTAGTGGTAGATAGTGCTGATAATTTTGAGTTAAGTGATGTGTATATCAAAAGCAATTCAAACCATAATGCATATGCCATTGAAGTTAATAATTCGGATCATGCAATCGTGTCTGATATTCGCTTTGGATTGATCGGTTCAGGCGTTTCAGTCAATGGATCAAACAACACATTAATTATGAATAACTATCTATTGAAAATTAAAAATACTGGTTATTTACTCAAAGGTACAGCCTTCAACCCCACCAATGAAACAACTATTTACAGAAGTTATATGGGTGACCAAAGCAGTGATGGTAATGGCACAGCTAACTTAACTGAAATACAAGCCCATGTATACGACAGCGAAGTGATTCAAACAGTTGCAATTAAAGCTGGGCGAGCTCTTTATGTTAATAACGACAATGATACAAGCGCCCTCGGGCCCATCGGTATTAAAGGATATTTATTGGCCACAGACCATTCATCCAAAGAAGGTATTTTTATTGATGCAGGTGATGACATACAGTTAACCAACCTCTGGATTGGAGCCCAAGTTAATAATGACAGCTCGGTCACTTATTCTGGCATAAGGATAAGAAATGCAGATGATACAAGCATTGGCAATGCTTATATCAGAGGTTATGACGGTAATGGACTACATTTAGAGTCTGGAGATGGGCATTATGCCTATAATTTCATGATTGGATTTAACGGCGATTATGCAACACACCAAGAAAACTGCAGTAACAAAGATGGAATCAGAGCAGAAACCCCTACCACCAATGTGGTATTGCGAGGAGGAATCAGTGGTCAGCTATTTAAGTCAAACGGTACTCCTCACAAGCAAAGAAGAGGTGTAACAATAAGGTCTAATGATGCATTTATAAAAGGAGTTGATTTAAGTGATAACTGTTTATCTCCCAGTTGGGGTACCCCTTTAGTGGAGCAATACAATCCAGGCTGGTAATATTTTTTTTGTATAAGAGCTGGTTCTTTCCAGCTCTTATACAAACTTATAAGCCTCTATACAAAAAAACTTCTATAAATAATCGTTCTTTTCTAGAGCGGCAATCCTGTCTTCTAATGGTGGATGGGTAGCAAACAATTTAGCCACTGTAGATTTCACCCCAGATACCCCAAAACCAACAAATTGGCCTTTAAGAGGTTGTGGTTCAGAGACTCGTTGCAGTGCCCTTAATGCACTGATCATATTCGCATTACCAGATAATTTTGCGCCCCCCGCATCGGCATGAAATTCTCGGTAACGAGAAAACCACTTCACAATCAAAGCAGCCAAGAACCCAAATACGAACTGGGCTATCATGGTACCCATAAAATTACCTGCGCGTGCACCACCTCTTCGACTTCTGGAGTTAGAACTCATCACAAATCCAATAATGCGAGAAATGAATAACACAAAAGCATTTAATATACCTTGTAACAAAGTCATGGTAATCATATCACCATTGGCAACATGACTGATTTCATGCCCCATGACCGCTTCAGCCTCTTCGCGAGTCATCTTATCTAGCAAGCCTGTACTCACTGCGACCAAGGCATTATTTCGATTGGCACCCGTGGCAAAAGCATTGGGCCCATCAGATTTAAAAATCCCTACTTCAGGCATTCCAATACCTGCACTTTGAGCCTGTAGTCTAACCGTCTCAAGTAACCAACTTTCAGTATCATTACTGGGATTGCCAATGATTTGCACCCCCATTGACCGTTTAGCCGCTGACTTTGACATAAACAATGCAATGATAGAACCCACCGAACCCCACAGAAATGAATAAATCGCCAAGGCTTTGTAATCAATGCCATACTCATTCAGATAGTTATCCAATCCAAATATTCTGGTGATGATGGCAATAACAGCCATCACGGCTACATTTGTGGTTAAAAACAGTAAAATTCTTTTCATCTTTATGACCCTGTGTTGTTGATATCAGCCGTTAAGATAATTTAACGGTTCTTTTATTATTTTAATCTAAAGAAAAAATAAAATCTAACAACTGAGTTAAACAAGCAAGTACAACCGCCATTATTTACATTAGTTAACTTTCTTTATTGAAACTGACTGAAAAAACCAACACGCCTATGCTGATTAATAAAAAACATAAACTTTCTGCTAGATACCTATACATCGCGATCTCTTTTATCGTATCAAGCCCGACCAAATGACCGGTAAATACAGTCAGAAAGGAAAGCGCAAAAAGCCCTAAGAACCCCAAAATAGCAAAATTAATTCCAACATTTTTAATTTTGCTACGTAATAAGAATAAAGAAAAAGCAGAAATTAAATAAGCTGTAGCGATCACGAAGTGTGAAATATGAGAAATCAATACTGTTTGTGTTGTATTCATTTTTGATATCAGGATAAATTG
>CALLLZ010000072.1 GCA_938008005.1 uncultured Marinicella sp.
ATAAATATTGATAATTTTTAACTATGTTGTGTCAAAACAGTTAATTCAATTACTTTTGATTTTTAGTGATAAAAATAATTTTGACAATAGTGTTCATTGGAACCTCGACTATATCTTGGTCAGTTAGAACTCACATGCAAATTGAAAAGCTTGAATTTGCTTTGAGTGAATACAAAGCTGATTGCGAGCAATTTCCTAGTGTGGATGAAGGACTTATAGAATTAGTTGAATCTAGGGAAAGTTGTTGGAAAGGCCCTTATGTGCTGAACAGACAATTATTTGATCTATTAAGTAAACAATAATATGTTTATGTTTTAACGAATGGAGAGTATGAAATCATATCTTCTGGGTTTGATGGAATACTGGGGAATGATGATTTCAAAAACTCAGAAAATAAATTCCAAAGGTTTATTTTTTATAAAATGTATAGTAATCAAAAAAAATTAAGGGATCGCATATTAATTGTTTTCTTTACATTTGGTCTAACTTTTGAATTGCTTTTATTTGAACTCATGATTAAAAAAATACAGAAATGGCATGTCTGAAAAAATCGTCTAACATGTTAAAATGCGCCACTTTTTTAAAATAATCGATGGGACAAACAGTGATCAATTCTAAGCACGTTAATATCATTGCGGCAGAAATTAATGCCAAAAACAATCAAATCCAAAGCGCAATTGAGTTATTAGATGGTGGAGATACGGTTCCATTTATTGCGCGTTATCGGAAAGAAATGACGGGTGGTTTGGATGACACCCAGTTACGTCAATTAGAAGAACGGTTGGGCTATTTGCGTGAAATGGATGATCGCCGTGAAACCATCATTAAAGCAATTGAGGAACAGGGTAAATTAACTGATGCATTGAAACAATCAATCATGTCAGCCGAAACCAAAACGCGATTGGAAGATTTATACCTACCTTACAAAAAGAAACGCCAAACAAAGGCGCAAAAGGCCAGGTTGGCTGGTTTGGAACCTTTATTACAACAAATAATAGATGCTCCAACTGCTGACGTTGATGAATTGGCGAGTGAATACATTCACAGTAACGGCGATGATGAAACGCTGCATGTGAAAGATGCGGCTGCGGCATTAGACGGTGCCAGACAAATAGCCTTAGAGGATTTAAGTGAAGATGCTGATTTGATCCAAGAACTGCGAGATTGGTTGTGGGGGCAAGGTGTGGTGATTTCCAAAGTCATGAAAGGCCAGGAAAACGATAACAAGGCGGCCAGATTTAAAGATTATTTTGAATTTTCTGAAGCCATTAATAAGATCCCGTCTCATCGCATGCTGGCTTTATTGCGTGGACGCAATGAAGGTGTTTTATCTATCAACATCGATCATGCTGATGTGTTGGATGAAAATATGCTTCTTCACCCAGCAATGGGTCGATTGGTCAAACACACTGGTTGGGACATTGAACAATCAGAGTGGTTAAACAGAACCACAGAGCTGGCGTGGAAAGCCAAGTTACAATTGAAATTGAATTTACAGTTACTTTCTCATCTGCGTGAACAATCCGATGAAGCGGCCATTCAAATTTTTAATCGCAACTTAAAAGATTTATTATTGGCTGCACCAGCTGGTGGATTGGTGACACTGGGATTAGACCCAGGTTTCAGGACCGGTGTTAAAACAGTCGTGATTGATGCCAATGGAAAATTACTGGATACGGCTGTGATTTATCCGCATGCCCCGCAGAAACAATGGGAACAAGCCAAACAAGTACTGGTCAAACTGTGCCAGAAACATGACGTAAAACTGATTGCAGTTGGAAATGGCACAGCGTCTCGAGAGACGGATCAATTGGCTGCCGAGATCATCAAACAAAACCATGACATCAAAGCGCAAAAAATAATGGTTTCAGAAGCAGGCGCTTCGGTTTATTCAGCATCCGCCTTGGCGGCCGCAGAGTTTCCTGATTTGGATGTGTCATATCGTGGGGCGGTTTCAATCGCCAGACGTTTACAAGATCCATTGGCGGAGTTGGTTAAGATAGATCCCAAAGCGATTGGTGTGGGGCAGTATCAGCATGATGTGAATCAAGCCCAATTAACCAAGGCTTTGGGCGATTGTGTTGAAGATTGTGTGAATAAAGTCGGCGTGGATGTGAACACGGCATCAGCGCCGTTGCTGAAGTATGTAGCGGGTGTAACTGATTCAGTGGCCCAGGAAATAGTTAAATACAGAGATGCCAATGGCAGTTTTAAAAATCGCAAACAGCTACTTAAAGTAGCCCGTTTAGGTGATAAAATGTTTGAACAATGTGCCGGTTTCTTACGCATCAGAAACGGTGAACAACCCTTAGATCAGTCTGCCGTTCATCCAGAGGCTTATCCGCTGGTTAATAATATGCTCGAGCACATGAACACCCAAATCGAACAAGTCATTGGGCAAATGGGTCCTCTGAGCCAATTGAATCCAAGTGATTTTGCCAATGATCAATATGGTGTCACTACCATTAAAGATGTGATTGAAGAGTTGAAAAAACCAGGGCGAGACCCTCGTGGTGAGTTCAAAACGGCTACTTTCGATGACCAAGTACATGAAATCAAGGATCTTAAAATAGGTATGCGCTTAGAAGGCGTGGTGACTAATGTCACTGCTTTTGGTGCCTTTGTTGATGTGGGCGTGCATCAAGATGGCTTGGTACATATTTCAGAGTTGGCTGATCAATATGTTAAAGATCCAGCCGATGTGGTTAAAGCCGGTCAAGTGATTAAAGTGCGGGTTTTAGAAGTTGACCCACAACGTAAACGGATATCATTAAGTGCGAAATCTGGCGATGGCAGCCAAGCCAAAGTAAGCAGTCAATCAGATAAAAAAACTGTGCATTCTAAAACCAGTCAAAGCCAAAGGCGATCGAGCAAGAATAATCAAAATAATTCAGCCAATCAAGGTGCTTTTGCCGGTGCTTTGGCCGATGCATTTAAGAAGGCGAAAAAATAATTCACAGTTTTGTTTCAGTGATTTTGTAGGTGCTCTATTCATCGATGGAATTGATTTGTCAGAAGGTAATTAATAACCAAGGCTCTAAAAAATGAGGGCCTTGGTTTATATATGGATTCAGCCATTTAAGTATTATTTTGTTGGTTGAGAGGTGACTTTAAATTGTGAAATGATTCACTAAATAGAAGCTTAATCATCAAGTGTTTAATTTTTTGCAGCCAGTTGAAGGTGTTTGGTATTAGTATGCGAGATTTAAAAATCAACGTACTTTGAGGGACACTGGTATGAAATACGTATATATCACATTAATTGTTTTAATGGCTGCATCTGTGGATGCAAACAATAGTTTAACAGATCAGCAGATCAGCGCAGAGCGATCAGTATTGAATGATTTGCTGAACGAAGATCACATCACACGGTTTGATTATAACCAAAGAATAGCCATGCTTGATCATCTTGAGTTGAGTCAGAAAATCAACAACAGCAAAGAATCTCAAGTTAAATTGGGTCCTGGCGGAACAGCCAGTATCAGCGGAACAGTTCAAGCAGAAGGCATAAATCAATCTGATGTCACTTTGGCATTATATAGACCTGTGCCTGGTGGGTCTGAGGTAGTGGGCTATGGTATGTCAGGTTCGGCAGGCGAATTCACCATTGATGATTTGGCTGCCGGAGATTATTTTCTGATTATCCAAGCTCGTGATGATGATTTTATTAATGCCATTTGGAGTGCTACAGGAACAGAAGCTTGTGTGAACTGTCAGCAAGATCCAGCAAACAGCAATAATATCATTACTCTGACTGATGCTGAAACACGAATAGGGGTTGATATGAACCTCACGGTAGGAGCAACTATTTCTGGTGATGTCACTGCATCAGGTAGTCCAGTTATCAACATTTCTGTGTTGATTAGGGAGGCGGGTAGTCAAGACTTTCACGGTTTCGGCACCACTGATACCAATGGTAACTATACGGCTAAAGGTTTGCCGGCCGGTGATTACAATGCTTATATTCAGGATTTTGGCGATGATTATGTTGATGCCATTTGGAGTACTTCGGGTACTGAAGTTTGTATCAATTGCCAACCTGATGCAGACAATAC
>CALLLZ010000073.1 GCA_938008005.1 uncultured Marinicella sp.
TTTACACCATTTAAGGAAATCAGGGTACGACTCTATGTCATTGACTAAATCTAACATTTGTTGACTGTCATGTGGAATAATGGCAGATTTAACTATTTCAGACATATAAAAACCTGATTCGATGTAATGTAATTTGTTGAGAACATGGTGCAATTTATCCCGAAATTAAATAAAATCTAACTACCATTTAATTAAACACCCGCACATGGCCAAAGTAAAGAAAAAGGATAATACCATTATCGTCAATAAAAAGGCATCTCATGAGTTCCATTTTATTGAAGATTTTGAAGCAGGACTTGAATTACAAGGTTGGGAAGTAAAGTCAATGCGTGCTGGGAAGGTCAATTTGGCAGAAAGCTATGTGTTCATCAAAGATGGCGAAGTTTATCTAACCAATTGTCACGTTACACCATTGAATACCGCATCAACCCACATCACAGCTGAACCAAATCGTCTCAAAAAGCTATTGTTACACCGTCATCAAATCAACTATTTAATCGGTTCCGTTGAACGCAAAGGTTTAACACTGGTAGCAAGAAGTTTGTATTGGATTAAAGGTAATGTCAAATTAAAAGTTATCTTGGCACAAGGTAAAAAGCTGCACGATAAACGTGCAGCTTCAAAAGAAAGAGATTGGAACCGTCAAAAGCAACGTGTACTCAAAGGTGGTCAATACTAACCACTTCAAATATGAATTATTCCCAACACTCTATCGCTGGACCTTTCTGACCTAATTGGTTAAACGTAATCGTCGCACAAGTGGGATCGTCTGTAGCTTGAGCACCTTGTGGGGTTGCCGTTATAACCCATCCAGCACCTCCAGTTCCAGTTATAGAATAGTAATCACGATTAAGGAAAGATGCATCAAGCCCTAAAGCATTTAAGTCTGCAGGGTATGCATTGGTAGTTGCATAAAACTTCTCGTACAAACCAGCAACTTCGAGGACTATTGTTTGTGCTTCAGCTCTTCTAGTTTCGACCACATATTGTCGATAATTGGGAATGGCATATGCAGCTAATAAAGCAATGATAGCTATAACTACCAATAATTCTATCAGCGTAAAACCCAAATGATTTCTATTAACACTCATGCTTCTGGTTCCGTTTCTGAAATAAATACGACTTGGTCGAAATCTTCAGACTTACTATTCCCGCTCCGAAGCAAGCTGAAAAAGTACTGTTGACCGACCTTTAACTCTCTGGTTTTAACCATTTTACTAGAAAGATTTTCAATGCTGTATTCTGACATCTTAGCATCAATTTTTAACAAATAAGTCTTACCATTTAAAACAATTTGTTTTGTTTGGTTGTTATAAGACTCAAGCTCCGCTTTGACTAACGATGTCTCGAAACTGAAGACATTGTTAGATAAAAACAGAAGCAGCAATAGTATTATTGTGTTTAATTTATTCATGTTATTCTCAATTTTATCTTGTTTTTATTTGGGCTTATTCATCTTCTACGCGACTAAAGTTTCTGCGTCGCCAAGAAAATTTATCCAAATTAATGATAGAAGTTTCATTGGCGCCTTCAATAACTATACTTGCGGAACCGCCACCTTGTGGTTCAAGAATATTGATACCACCAACTGGAGGATCAATAACTCTAACACCATCGCTTCTGATTAGTTCTACAAGTGGATTAGTGGGATCAGAATTTTGTAATTCAGTTTCAAATAATTCTCGCGTCCCGGGTGAAGAACCTGACACTGGGTCTAAACCTACTATCCAACCAGAACCTCCTGAATTACATGGGTCTTCTCCAGTTGGAACCGTTGAAGCAAACAATAGAATTTGTGAACCAAGAAGCACTAATGGTGTATTGATTCGCTCACCATCATCTATAAGCTCAATTTTCCACCCCAAAACACTTAAATCATTCAAATCAACATCATTGTCAGAGATATTACGAAAATTACCTGATTGGTTAATATCTTGCCTCACAAAATTTGGGTTCGATATTAAGACATTTGCTGAACTTCTGTCATAGAAGATGCCATCATAAACGCCAACTACATATTGATCAGGAATGTCTTTTGAGCGGTCAGGCAGTTCTATATATTTACCAGTACCAAACATAACCACAGAATCTCTATCATCTTGAGCAATGGCACTTTCAGCTGGTAAGGTCAACACCCTGGGTTTTTGTGTGATGGGACGCGATAGATTTGTTCCTGCTGAAACCACAAGATCAATTGAATTCTCCCAGTCAGCATAGTTACTACTTCTGAAATCAAATCGCCATAGATTTCCATACACATCACCTGCATAAGCATAATCTGCACCCAAGTCGATACCACCAGGCATCCTCACACTATCAACCGCTATGGCACTAGACATACCGTTTGGCGTACCCACTGAACCCACATTGGTATCCAGTTTAGCCAACAATTGACCATCACTCAGTCTCACTACGTATAACACTGCCGAACCATCACCGATGCGATTTCGAGGATCCGCCGAGTTTGGATAGTCTTTTTCTGAATTGTTATAACCATTGGGTATCAATGCAACCCATTCATCTGTACTACTGGCCCGCATAATGGTAGCTTGACCATATGAAAAGCCCATATCAACATCGTCGGCATCTGTAAACTCCCATAACACTTTAGGCTGCGATGCCTGAGTATCTGTGACATCCAAGGCATAAAATGCCTGCCCGCCATAACGCATGCCACCTATAAGAACACTATTCCATTTATTATTAAAATATGCATCACTTAATATTGGCGTATTATCTACAAACGACCAATGCTCATAGGTAGGGTCAATCAAACGGTGAATATTTTTTAGTGAACTATTGGGTAAAAACCCCCACTTTTCCTTACCTTCATCCCTACCACTGATATTAATGGCGTGCAACATACCACCGTTGCTACCAACAAATGCCAGGTTAGTTCGTGCTTGATTGGCAACTCTGAAGTCTTTATACAAATCATCGTTAACAACTATATCTGAATCATCAGGCCAAAGGCTATCTCTGAATGACTCACCAGGTCCTCGAATAACCACAGGACTCGAGTGAACTATGTCTGCCATCAGACTGTCCCTATTTCTTAATCGACCACCTTCGCTGATTTCATTGGTTTCATCACCAGCCACATAACCAATAACATCTTCGACTGAAACATTGAATTTATTTCGATACTCCAAAGAGTTCAAGGTAACAGTGGCTGCTGGATCACCACTCAAAGAACCTGAAAAAGAGATAACACTTTCAGCCGTTTTATCATATGTATATAAATTTCTTACAGTTTGTTTCGCCACTGACTCGCCGGTGGTGTCACAAAATCCTCCAGTTAAAAAACAAGCGGTGTCCCACAAAGCTGGGCCGAAATCACCGAAACTATTTAAGACGTTTCTGGCAAAAAAGTTACCTGTCCAATTTGAAGAATCAAAGCCAGGAGAAAATGCCTTGGTATCAGATGTAACTACAGTAGATGTGAAAGAAGAAGACCCACCTTTCGATATTCTTTCAAGGATATTGTTGATCACATCATTCAATGCAGCAATGAGTTCATCAGGATCAGTAGCACTGAAAAAATCACCACGGCTGTTGATTGAAGCATGGAATACATCATCGACTTTCTCAACGATTTCACTAAACTGTCTGTTGGCTGGAATCCCTGGCCACTCACAACCACCATTTCTCAGCGCAACCAATACGGCCTCTTTGGGGTCAGTAATGGTTGGGTGTTCTGGACACGCTGATGTAGCACCTGTTTCATTATTTATGTGTGTCTTAATATAATCTTCAACTAAACTGGCGTTCAAGCCAAATCCAATATTATATGTGACAATATGTTGCCAGTAAGCTGGGTCATTTTTAGGGTTCCACACATACTCAGCAGAATCCCACAAGTCATCTCCGACAGCCGGTTCAATCAGGTTTCCGTCAATGTCCGTGCTGTCCTGACCATAACGTTTTACATTATTTTTCAATGATGGCATCAGGTCATTTGCCCAATAATGAAAAGTAATGTCTGACAATGTCTTCAAGTCATCATCAGAGCTAAAAATTTGCTGATTGTCTCCACCACCCGTATAACCACCTGGATACTCTTGTCCCAGCAAACCTTCTGGGTTTGGGTTAGGTTTTACTGTAGAGTCACCGGGTACGAATGGCGTTCTTGCACTTTCATCAAAGGTAACAGCAGCATTACCAGTTTCGTTCAAGCCCCCATTCCAAGCTCCGTCAGAAATGGCTATATGAAAGTTTTGCTGACAGGAAAGGTGTGTGGTCGTAGAGGTGGCTCCTGACAAATATCTGTAACTATCTATATCACTGAATAAAGCCCCTGTTCTGACAAAAGCATTTCTCAAAGGTGTTCCACCTTCAGTTGGCACATCAAATAACCAGTCATAAAACGCTTTACGGTGGCCCTCTTCAAATCGTTCCATAGCTGGAAAAACAGGATTTTCATGAAACTTATGCCAAGCCATTTTAAAACTTCCTCCAAATGTGGAAAAAGCGCGACTGATAGAAGTACGTCCCAGTTTCATGCGGGTATTGTTATACTGATACCAATTAGCAAAGTTAGTGTATTGTTCAGACGGAACTTGAACTTCAACCAAATTACCACTGGTATCTCTTTCATAATAAAAAGCAGGTATACCTGAATTTAAGTCACCCCCAGGTAAATTTTGATCAGCAATGGCATCATCAGATGGGTACTGATTGGTCCAACTTTGGGTTTTAATGTTTTGTAAATTTGGATGACCTGCTCTGGCAAAGTTGATTCTTACATCACCATCCCTTTCATAGTCAACCTCTCTTATTGGTACGTAATTCACTGTCAAATTAATTTTTTTGGTAATTTTGTTACTGAAAGGATCAACCTCAGCAGCTGTCATAGAAGCATTTGGATATTCATTACCCTCAGCGTCAATAGGCGGCCTGTAAGTAATGTTAGGGTTATAATACAAACGATTTACCGCTGGATCAGCAAACACACTTGAAGTACTGATATTTGACAAACCTTCTACATAAGCCCGTTGCATACTGCCTGAATCATCGTAAGTCACAGCAATGGCTGGTGGCGTTGATTGTGATAAGAAAAGCGGATCATGGGTTAGTTCCAAGAGCGCAGCCTGACTGGTATTGAGGCCAGATAAAAATACCACCCCCATACTTATGGTGGTTAGGATTGTTTTTTGAATATTCATAATACTTTCTCGAATTATTGGCTGGGATTGCTACTTGCAATCACTGTATACATTGACTGTACCAAGGACATTGAATTACCGTCGCCGCTTGAACTTTTACCTGTCACAACAAAACAACTTTGTTCTTCTATTCCATCGCTGGCGCCACCACCGGCCGAACCGAATTCCACCGTACCAACATTGACAGGTCCAGGACAGTTAATTTTTGCAATCATATATTCTGGAATGTTTTTCAATGCTGCACCTTGCTCGGTAACACCAACAAAGTTAAAACCATGATCAGTACCGTTAGAACTGGTAAAATCACTTTTTGAAAAATTTTCAATAAGGGGGTTGATCCCTGAAGTGGGGTCGCCTGGCACAGCATGAAATGAATATATCCCAAACAACGCTCCACCCGGTGTTCCTTCAGGAACAACACCATTACTGTTTTCTATCAAACCATACAAAAAACTCTCACCTGCACGTAATGCACTGTTAGCACCACCATGAGCCAACGACCTATTATGTAGGCCTGCTGCCATTTTTTCTTGTAACATGGTACCTTTCATACCTGTGTACCCCATCAATGTTATGATCAAGAGTAAAATCAAACCAACTGCCAATGCCGCGCCTTGTTGTTTTTGATAGTTTTTACTTATATTTAAATTGGAAAAATTCATGTTCATAATGTATAACTCCTGACTGGCACAACTGCATTGAATTCACGTCTATACATACGCTCTGGAGGCAATCCTGATGGCAAGCCTGCTGTCGGATTTTGTCTATCTGTGCTATCTGGTGTGTAAACGAAGGTATCATCATCTACCGTACTGCTGTTATTGACTGTATTAAGTAATAAATTGACTTCTATGGCATAAATTGAACGCCACAAGCAACCATTATCATTGGCCAGACCTAAATTTTGCGCACCAACTGCGGATGAAACCCTCGGTGGTTGTGTACATCCTTGAACACCATCAATAAAACCATTCCCATCAACATCTCCACCGCCATTAACCCCTTCTACTTGAGCCGCTGTAAGTCTAGCCACATGACCAGTTTGCAATTGTGCCAAATAAAACACATCAAACCTTTCAACGCCCTCAACCAAGACTTGACTAACACCATTTTGGGTTCTCATAAGATTACTGATCAAACGAGTACTGTCATTTAAATCAGTGCTTAATTCCAAATGATAGGTTACTGTTCTTAAATCTTCTGAATAACTGAATAGTTTGGTATCAGAGGAAGCGTCAAGGGCTGGCATATTACCAGACATATTCACTGTTGTACCACCCCAGTTTGAGTTGGCCACATAAGTATTGTTACAATCACTGACAATAGCTATATCATTGGCATTTAAGACAGCAGGGTCTTGATTTAGCGTGATAGTTGAGCCAGCAATATTAGAGACTTGTGTCCCTCCAGTAAGGTACCTAACAGTCAATACATCAGTATTTAATGCTCTGCTACCGTCCCCATTACCGCCTGCTGCAATAGTAACACTGCTGTCTGCACCCACTGCTGTAGTTGCAGGTAGACAAGCTCCAC
>CALLLZ010000074.1 GCA_938008005.1 uncultured Marinicella sp.
ACTTGGAGGTATTGGCCGTGGTGACAGAACTAATATCAGTACAGCAGTTGGTCAATCTGTTAAGTCCGAGATGTCAGGAAACGTGATTGATTTGTGTCCTGTAGGTGCCTTAACGAATAAACCATTCAGATACAAAGCCAGAGCTTGGGAATTGATGTCTAATTCAGCTGTTTCTATGCACGATGGCATCGGCTCAAACTTGTATTACCATACCCGCAATGGTCAAATCTTACGTACAGTTCCACAAGACAACGATGCCATCAATGAAGCATGGATATCTGATCGTGACCGATATGGCATACATGGTTTTAAAAATGACCAAGATAGAATAAAGCACCCAATGATCAAAGAGAATGGTCAATGGCGTGAGCTGTCATGGGAAGACGCACTGGCAACCTTAGTTAAACAATTCAAGAAGTTTGATGGTGATGAAATTGCGCTTTACACATCAAACTATGCAAGTACAGAGGAATACCATTTATTGAAGCAATTATTCAATCATTTGGGCAGTAAGCAACATGAACACAGAATTAACTTGGCAGATCTTTCTGGTGATGATCGTTTGCCCAGAGTTGATGTCGCATTGGATGAAGTATCTCTTCAACAAAAAATTGTTGTTATTGGTGGTCATATCCGCCATGAACAACCTATTTTAAATCATAAAATAAGACAAGCATGGTTGAATGGTGCTGAAATATCTTCATTTGGTCCTAAATCTTTTGAACAAAATTATGATTTGCTTCATGATTTTGTTGGTAACCAGGCCCAATGGGTTAAACAATTGGGTTCTTTGGCGAAAAGCGTCTCTGAGATTAAAAAAGATATACCAGCAGGTGCTTTGGGTGAGTGGGTTCAATCACAGAAAACCGATGAAGACATTAATCATTTAGCCAAACAACTATTGAAAGATCAAGTTAATGCTTTGTTTGTTATTGGACAAATAAGCCAGTCGCACCCACAAGCCAGTTTAATTCAAGCAGTAACCGCATGGCTTGCGCAAGCAACTGGTGGTCAATTGAATGAATTGAGTGCAGGATCTAATGCATCTGGTGCTTATTTGGCTGGTTTATCAGCTGAAGGTGATATTAAGCTTAATGAGCATCGTTTGAACCTGGTATATCAAGCCGAATTACAAGATTTTTCTGATCCAGCTGCGATAAAAAATTCTTTAACAAACAGCGACTTCTCTGTTGTATTTAATGCATTTTGTGATGACTCACTTAAATCAAGGGTGGATTTAATTTTACCGATTGCTCTGTTGCCTGAATTAACAGGTAGTTTGGTTAATAACTACGGCCAAAGACAGGTTTCATTGGTGGCACAAAAATCACCGGGTGAAACCAAACCAGGTTGGCGTTTACTGCGAGTGTTAGGTAACATGATGGAATTTGATGGATTCGATTATGAAGACATTAATGATGTGTTAGAAAAAACTGAAAAATACGCTTTAAAAGCCCCGATAATTAACCAAGATATTCAAATTAATGATGTTGAACCAAAGGGCTTGACCTTGTATGCGCATAATGGCATTTATGACACAGATGCTCTGAGCAGAAGATCAGAACCACTGCAAAACAGTGCGATTTCAACATCAGATACAGTACATATCAACTCTAAAGATTTACTTTCAATTGGTTTTAAACCAGGTGACTTGGTTTCAGTGGAACAAGCTGGCCGTTATGCAGAGTTAACTTTAGCCACATCTGAAGACTTGCCTGAAGGTTCAGCAATGATAAACATGGGGCGTGAGGCAACTTTAAACCTCAATGCCTCTGACTTAAATGTCAGCATCATTGGAGTACAGTCATGATAGAAACGTTGAAATTCTTGATTTTTGATAACCTGATATACATCTTGGCTATTGTAATTGGGGTTATTTTAACAGTTGCATATCTCACTTATTTTGAGCGTAAAGTGATTGCCTTTATGCACGCCAGGATGGGACCTAATAGAGTAGGGCCTTGGGGGTTGTTACAACCTTTTGCTGATGTACTTAAATTATTAACTAAGGAAATTATCTTTCCCAAGAATGCCAATAAATTTTTGTTTTTGATTGCCCCTATCATTACTCTTGCTACGGCATTTGCAGCCTGGGCAGTTGTACCATTCCAGGATGGATGGGTTTTGGCTGATATCAATGCAGGTTTGGTTTACGTGTTGGCAATGACTTCATTGGGCGTTTATGGTGTGATTATCGCAGGATGGGCTTCAAATTCTAAATATGCGCTTTTAGGTGCATTACGGTCGGCTGCACAAATTGTTTCATATGAAATAGCCATGGGGTTTGCATTGGTTGGTGTGTTGGTGGCCGCAGGTACTCTGAATTTATCTGACATTGTTCGCGCACAAGAAGGAGGGATAGTTAACTGGTATGTTTGGCCGTTATTTCCTTTGTTTATAATTTATTACATTTCAGGAGTGGCCGAAACCAATCGTGCCCCCTTTGATGTGGCAGAAGGTGAATCTGAAATTGTGGCGGGTTTTCATGTAGAGTATTCCGGTGCGGCGTTTGCCTTATTCTTTTTGGGTGAATATGCCAACATGATTATTATTTCGGCATTAACTGCCATCATGTTTTTAGGTGGCTGGTTTTCACCTTTCCCTGGCGACAGTTGGATTGCTCAACCGAGTATTTTTTGGTTTTTAGCTAAAACCTCAATTTTCTTATACGCTTTTTTCTGGTTCCGTGCATCTTTACCACGTTACCGCTATGACCAAATCATGCGCTTGGGTTGGAAAGTATTTATTCCAATTACTATTGTTTGGATCATGGTGGTTGCAGTGATGAAGGTTTATCACATCGGCCCTTGGTGGAATTAATTATTTATGCAAAGATCTCCTAGAGATATATGATGACTAAAATTATTAGATATTTAAAAAGTTTAACTCTGAATGAAATCCGCAAGGGCTTGTTTTTGACTCAGAAGTATTTTTTCAAAAGGAAGTTTACAGTTCGTTATCCTGAAGAAAAAACACCTAAATCACCGCGTTTCAGAGGTTTGCACGCACTCAGGCGTTACCCAAATGGCGAAGAACGCTGTATTGCTTGCAAATTATGCGAAGCCGTTTGCCCTGCTGCAGCCATTACCATTGACTCTGATGTCAGAGAAGATGGTTCTAGACGCACAACAAAATACGAAATTGATTTATTCAAATGTATTTATTGTGGTTTTTGTGAAGAATCTTGTCCGGTTGACTCAATTGTTGAGACAGATATCCATGAATATCATTTTGAATCAAAAGGCAAGAATGTAATGACCAAAGAACAACTTCTGGCCATTGGCGATATGTATGAAGAACAAATTGCTGGTGCCCGACAACAAGATGCGAAGTACAGATAATGATTATTAGTCCTGAATTATTCCAACAAATTATATTTTATGTTTTTGCCACATTTACTGTGGGTTCTGCTATGGCAGTTGTTTCAGTTAAAAACACCATTTATTCAGCTTTGTTTTTGGTGTTGTGTTTCTTTAACACCGCGGTTTTGTGGTTATTGATAGAAGCAGAGTTCTTGGCAATAACGTTGGTATTGGTTTACGTGGGTGCGGTAATGGTGTTGTTTTTGTTTGTAGTGATGATGCTCGATGTTAAACAACTTAAAGCATCTCAATTGAAACAGTCCTATACAAAAGCAGCATTATTAATTGCAGCTGCGATGTTAGTTGAACTCATGATGTTGTTCGCCTACAAACTAAGTGGTCAGATTCCAACCAATGAATTAGTCAGACAAGAACAAGGCTATAGTAATGTTGCCGAAGTTGGCATGGAGTTATTTACTAAATATGTTTATCCGTTTGAAATTGCGGCCGTCATCCTTTTGGTAGCTATAGTTGCAGCAATTATGCTAACTATGCGTAAAAGGGATGGTAATAAACAAATGGATGCAGCCAAACAAATTAATATCAACCCAGCAGAAAGGATGCGCGTGGTTTCAATGCCTGCTGAAAAAGGCCAAAGTCAAGTACACGAGCAAAATAGGGGAGAAGATTCATGAGTTTACAACATTACTTAATTGTGTCAGCGATTCTATTCGTTATCAGTATGGCTGGAATTTTTGTTAATCGTCGAAATGTATTGGTGGTATTAATGTCAATCGAATTGATGTTATTAGCTGTGAATACCAATTTAGTGGCTTTTTCTAAATACTTAGATGATGTACAAGGTCAAGTTTTTGTATTCTTTATCTTAACAGTAGCTGCAGCAGAAGCAGCCATAGGCTTGGCCATTTTGGTGGTTCTGTTTAGGAATAAGAAGACCCTTGAAGTTAAAGAAATTAACGAGCTGGAAGGATAAGCCATGGACATGAAAACGACTTTAATGGTAATTGCGTTTACACCGCTGATAGCGGCCGCCATTGCTGGTTTATTTGGACGTAAAATTGGACGTATTGGTGCACATACGATAACCATAGGCGCTGTGGGTTTATCTTGTGTTTTGTCAATAAAGGTATTGTTGCAATTCATAAACAATGAAGCCACCCCTTTTAATGAAAACTTATACACTTGGATGGTTACCGGTGATTTATCTATGCATGTCGGATTCATGGTAGATTCCTTAACTGCGATCATGATGAGTGTGGTTACTTTTGTGTCTTTAATGGTACATATTTATACCATTGGATATATGAGTGAAGATCCTGGTTATCAGCGCTTTTTTAGTTACATTTCATTGTTTACTTTTGCCATGTTGATGTTGGTTATGGCCAATAACTTCATGCAATTGTTCTTTGGTTGGGAAGCAGTTGGATTGGTTTCTTATTTATTGATTGGTTTTTGGTACAAGAAAGAAACTGCAATATTCGCTAATATGAAAGCTTTTCTAGTTAATCGTGTGGGCGATTTTGGTTTTTTATTAGGTATTGCTGCCGTTTTGATGACCTTTGGCACATTAGACTATGTTGAAGTATTCAACCAAGCGCCACTGATGGCCGGTGAAACCATCAATGTAATAGGTGGGCAAGAATGGTCAATGATGACTGTTATTTGTATTTGTTTATTTATTGGTGCAATGGGTAAATCAGCACAAGCTCCTCTACATGTATGGCTTCCAGACTCAATGGAAGGACCCACTCCCATCTCCGCATTGATACATGCTGCCACCATGGTAACAGCAGGTATTTTTATGGTGACTAGAATGTCACCTTTATTCGAAATGTCTGACGTGGCATTGAGTTTTGTTATGTTGGTAGGAGCTTTTACTGCTTTCTTTATGGGTTTGATAGGTATTGTGCAGAATGACATCAAACGTGTAATTGCTTACTCAACCTTATCACAACTGGGCTACATGACAGTGGCTTTGGGTGTTTCTGCATATTCAGCTGCAATTTTTCACTTGATGACCCATGCTTTCTTCAAAGCTTTGTTGTTCTTAGGTGCAGGGTCAGTGATTATCGCCATGCATCATAAACAAGACATGAAAGAGATGGGTGGCTTGAGAAAGTATATGCCGATTACCTTTATAACTGCTTGGATTGGAACGCTGGCTTTGGTAGGTTTTCCTGGGTTTTCTGGTTACTTTTCAAAAGATGCCATTATTGTTGCAACCGGTTTATCTGATCGATGGGGTTCTGGTGTGGCTTATGTGGCAGTGTTATTAGGTGTCTTCGTGACCGCATTATATAGTTTTAGACTGTTGTATCTGACTTTCCATGGAAAAGAACGCATGGACCATCACACTCAGGAACATTTAAAAGAATCACCATGGGTGGTGACATTACCTTTGGTGTTATTGGCGGTTCCATCAATCATCATTGGCTGGATAACATTTGAGCCTCTGTTATTCAATGGTTTTATGGCTGATGCCATTCATGTGAATCCAACCAATGATGTCGTCAAAGAAATTGGTTTGTATCATTACAATGGAACAGCTGCATTCGCGTTACATGGTTTTGTTACTGCACCTTTCTTTTTGATGTTGGCAGGTTTAGCAATAGCTACATATATATACATGAAAAACATTGCATTGGCAGGGGTTATCAAAAAACGTTTGGCACCGGTTCATCGTATTTTGGATAACAAATATGGCTTTGATTCATTCAATCAAAAATTCATTGCTGGGGGTAGTGTTAAATTGGGTGAGGCCTTATGGAAATGGTCGGATTCAAAATTAATTGACGGTTTCATTGTTAATGGCAGTGCAAAGGCAATCAACTCAGTTTCTAAATTCATCAGATCGATTCAATCCGGTTTTGTTTATCATTATGCTTTAGTCATGATAGTTAGTGTGATTGTATTCATCGGTCTTTACGTATTTAAATAGGCATTATTCTATGTTTGAAGGTTCAATTTTAAGTGTACTAATTTGGCTGCCAATTTTAGGTGGCGTGGCTTTGTTGCCGATGGGTCAAGGTCGTTCGGGTTTGGTCAAAGTGGTGGCGCTATTAGTCTCCATACTGACTTTGCTGATAAGTATTCCATTGTGGACACAGTTTGATGTTTCCACAGCGCAATTACAATTTGTAGAAAAAACCATATGGATTGATGCGTTCAATATATATTACCACCTAGGTATTGATGGTATTGCTTTACCATTGGTTATTTTGACTACATTTATTACTGTGCTTATAGTTTTATCCGCTTGGCAGGTGATTAAAGTCAATATTCATCAGTATATGGCGGCTTTCTTGATTTTAGAAGGCATGATGATTGGTGTTTTTACGGCTCAAGATGCGATGTTGTTTTACATCTTTTTTGAAGCCATGTTAATACCGATGTTTGTTATTATTGGTATTTGGGGTGGGCCGAACCGAGTTTATGCAACCATTAAATTCTTCCTGTATACATTTCTAGGATCTGTATTCATGCTGATTGGTTTGATCTATTTGTATATGAAGGCGGGTAGTTGGAACCTGACGGACTTGGCCTTGCAGCCCTTGTCACTAAAGGAACAAAGCTGGTTATTCTTTGCTTTTTTAGCAGCGTTTGCAGTTAAGATTCCTATGTTCCCAGTTCATACCTGGTTACCGGACGCTCATGTTGAAGCGCCTACAGGCGGCTCAGTGGTATTAGCAGCCATCATGTTGAAAATTGGCGGTTATGGTTTCCTCAGGTTTTCATTGCCAATCACACCTGACGCCAGCTCAGAATTCACCTGGTTGTTGATCACATTGTCATTAATTGCTGTGGTTTACATCGGTTTGGTGGCTATGGTACAAAAAGACATGAAAAAGTTGATCGCTTATTCATCAATTTCACATATGGGCTTTGTGACTTTGGGTTTGTTTTTGGTGTTTATGTTAATCAAAAACGGTGGTAACAGCCAAATGGCTGTTGAAGGTGCCATGGTTCAAATGATATCGCATGGCTTTATTTCGGCAGCTATGTTCTTGTGTGTGGGTGTTTTGTATGATCGTTTGCATTCTAGAATGATCAAAGATTACGGTGGTGTTGTCAACACCATGCCATGGTTTGGTGCGTTCTTTGTGTTTTTTGCAATGGCCAACTCTGGATTACCTGGCACTTCTGGGTTTGTCGGTGAATTTATGGTGATTTTAGCGAGTTTTCAAGCTAATTTTTGGATTGCATTTTTGGCCGCTATAACTTTAATAATTGGTGCAGCTTATTCATTGTGGATGGTTAAAAGGGTTGTATTTGGTTCTATTACCAATGATTCTGTAGCATCATTGAAAGATGTAACCAGCAGAGAGTTCTTCATTTTGGCCGTTTTAGCCATTATGGTTTTATTATTAGGCGTGTGGCCTGAGCCGTTGATTGAAGTGATGAGTGCTTCAGTTCGACAAGTCATTGAATACGTATCTATCAGTAAGGTGATATAAATGTTTGGTTGGTCAGAATTAGTCCCGGCGTTACCGGAAATCTTGGTACTTTGCATGGCATGTGTTGTGTTAATTGCTGGTTTATTTACCGAAAAAAACAAGGGTGGTTTCATCATATTTCTATCGGTAATAACCATGGTGTTTGCGGCTATCTTAACCCTTAAAGATCATGCTGCAGGTGGCCAATTCACTCGCGAACTGTTGTTTAATGGTACATTTGTGCGTGATGAATTTGGTGACATGCTCAAAGTGGTGGTTTATTTATTAATGATTGGTGTGTTTTTCTATGCCAAACAGTATTTAAGACAGCGTGATAATGTACAAGGCGAATATTTTGCATTATTGTTATTTGCAGCTTTAGGAATCATGGTAATGATTTCAGGGCATAATTTCATCGCTTTGTATTTAGGGTTGGAGTTGTTGGCTTTGAGTTCATATGCCTTGGTGGCTTATAACCGCAATGACATCAAAAGTAATGAAGCTGCCATGAAATATTTTATTCTTGGTGCCTTGGCATCAGGCATGTTGCTGTATGGTATGTCATTGATTTATGGTGCGGTTGGGACTTTACAACTGAATGAAATTTCACAAGCCATAGCAGGCCAAAACAACGACATGTTTCTGGTGTTGGGTTTGATATTTGTAATTGTAGCTATAGGTTTTAAATTAGGCGCAGCTCCTTTTCATATGTGGGTTCCAGATGTTTATGAAGGTGCTCCCACAGCCACAACGTTATTCATAGCTTCTGCTCCGAAAATTGCTGCTTTTGCTTTGGCTGTAAGAATTTTGGGACAAAGTTTAGATGTGTTAATGATACATTGGCAGTCGATGTTGGCCACTTTAGCGATTGTATCGATTATTGTTGGGAATTTGTTTGCATTACAACAAACTAACCTCAAGCGACTGTTTGCTTATTCAACTATTTCACATATCGGTTTCATGTTGTTGGGTTTGGTGGGCGGTAGCGACGGTGTAGCTGCTTCTATGTTTTACATTATTGTTTATACCATTATGGCGATTGGTGGGTTTGGCATGATTGTATTGCTTTCTAGTAAAGGCGTTGAAGCCGATAAAATTTCTGACTTTAAAGGCTTAAATCAACGCAATAGTTGGTATGCCTTTTTGATGTTACTGTTAGTTGGATCAATGGCAGGCTTCCCACCATTGATAGGCTTTTTCTCTAAGTTATATGTACTTAAAGCCGTTATAGATCAAGGATATATTGTACTGGCTGTAGTGGCAGTTATATTCGCAGTGATTGGTGCATTCTATTATTTACGTTTGATCAAGGTAATGTACTTTGAAGAGTCTGATACTGATCAAGCCATAGATGCCAGTTTTGATGTTAAAACTGTATTAAGTATTAATGCTTTGGCTCAACTCGGTTTGTTAGTGATTTTACCGGTGTTGTTTCAATATTGCATCAGAGTAACCAGTACACTTTAAAATAAGATATGGCAAAATCTAAACTACAAGTCGGTCTAATAATGGGGTCGCAGTCTGATTGGGCAACTATGAGCCAATGTGCACAGTTGTTAGATACTTTGAAAGTTTCATATGAAGCTGAGATCGTATCAGCACATCGCACGCCAGATAAAATGTTTAAATATGCTGATTCAGCACAAGAACGTGGTTTAAAGGTTATCATTGCTGCAGCTGGAGGCGCGGCTCATTTACCAGGTATGGTGGCAGCCAAAACCAGGTTGCCAGTGATTGGTGTTCCGATTCAATCCAGAGTTCTTAATGGCGTTGATTCATTATTGTCAATTGTTCAAATGCCAGCTGGTATTCCGGTTTTAACGATGAGCATTGGTGATGCTGGCGCCAAAAATGCCGCCTTGTCAGCAGCGGCTATCATCGCTTTATTAGATGAAGGTGTTGCTAAACAATTGGAGCTGTATAGAGACTCCCAAACTGATCAAGTTATCAGTCATTCAAAACCTGGTAAGACAGCTTCCAACGAACCGAGCTCCCCTAAAAATCTATGAATCCTAAAATAGGCATATTAGGTGGTGGCCAATTGGCTAGAATGCTTGCATTGTCAGGTTATCCACTGGGCTTTGAATTTGTGTTTTTTGATCCAATAGCTGACGCCTGCGCTGGTCAAGTTGGCGAATTGATATGTGCAGATTATCATAACGAAGTGGCTTTAAAAGAGTTTTGTCAGAAAGTTGATATAGTCACTCTGGACTTTGAAAACGTACCTGTTGAGACGCTGCGTTTAGTACAAAAAGAAAAGCCAGTCTTCCCCAGCCCTGAAGTGTTAGAAATTGCACAAGATCGTTTGTTAGAAAAACAGTTCTGTCACACGTACGGCATTCCAACCACAGATTTTGAAACGATTAACAGTTTATCAGAGTTAAAGTTTGCGGCTAAGAAATATAATTATGATGCCATCTTAAAAACTCGTAGGATGGGCTATGATGGCAAAGGACAGTTTCGTATCAGCCAAGTATCAGATATTAACCAAGTCCCAGAGGGGCTATTTGAACAAGATCTGATTTTAGAAAGGCGCATTGCTTTTGAACGTGAAGTGTCAGTCATCGTTGCGCGCAATGGCTTGGGTGAAATTAAAACTTGGCCATTGTGTGAGAATAAACACAAAGATGGAATTCTAACTACCACAATTGTTCCAGCTAAACACGCTTCATTAGATGAAATGACTACAGATTATGCTAAACAACTGGCCGTTGCTTTGAATTATGTGGGTGTTTTAGTTATAGAGTTTTTTCAAACCAAAGATGCGGTTTATGTTAATGAGATGGCACCAAGGGTACATAACTCTGGTCACTGGAGTATAGAAGGCGCTTTCACTTCTCAATTTGAAAATCATCTGCGTGCAGGTTTGAATTTACCTTTGGGTTCTACTAAGATGACTGGAATGGCGGCCATGTTGAATTGGATTGGAGCCTTTCCAGATAGTATTCTTAGTATCAATGAAGAAAATCTTTATTGGCATGTTTATGGTAAAGAACCCAGAGCAGGGCGAAAAATAGGCCATTCAACTTTATTGGCAGCCACACCACAAGATTTGCATGATAAAATAGTCAATCTGGTAAAAAAGTTGGGCGTACAATTTTAGCTACTGTTACTAAGCAACTAAAATAAATTACTTCACCCATATCAGGGTCCAAAAACCTTTCAATCATAAATCATGGCCATTTGCGTACTTGGAATTAATCATAAAACTGCAGAACTCAAAATCAGAGAGCAGTTTACGGTGGTTGAAGCTGATTACCAACAACACATTAAAAAAGTTCTTCAAGCCGATGTCGTACAATCTGCGGTTGTGATCAGCACCTGTAATCGCACTGAGTACTATTTGTCAGTGAAATCAGTCACAGCTTTTAAACATCAAGCTGATGAAATTTTGGGGTTTGAAAGCCAAGCCAAATATGTGTATATAAGAACAGGACAGTCATGTGCAGCTCATTTATTTGCGGTCACCGCAGGCGTCGATTCTCAAGTATTGGGTGAAACTCAAATACAAGGTCAGGTAAAACGTGCTTTTGATGTTGCCAGTCAATTTAACATGAATGGGGAGATCAATAAATTATTTCAAATGGCTTTTAAAACTGCAAAGTTAGTACGTTCTGATACGGAAA
>CALLLZ010000075.1 GCA_938008005.1 uncultured Marinicella sp.
ACCGGGCCCAATTTCTAACACCTTGTCATTCTCAACCGCAGACATCAGACGAATAACATTGCGATTCGCAGTTTTATTGGTTTTGTTCATACCATTGGTAACAGTTATGCCATCAGATTCAAAAGGCTTTCGTAATTGTTGTGCCATTTTTTTTGCTTCAATACCCATTTCACTTTAATAATCAACTTTAAATAACTTACTTAGAAACAAATGCCCGTTCTATAACATAATCACCTTGGTAGCCGATTCTAGGTGAAATAGAAAGGTTTCTTTCATCAAGCAACTTAACAGTATCCAGTAACATTTGTGTACTGCCACATACCATAACTCGATCTGAAACTGGGTCAAATGGTAAAAGCCCCACATCTGAAAATAAACGTTCTGATTTAATTAAATCGGTAACTCTGCCTTTATTTTTAAATTCTTCCCTGGTTACAGTTGGATAATAAATCAACTGTTTTTTGGCGTATTCACCAATGTATTCATGTTGATGCAAATCATGTTCCAGGTAAGTTCTATAAGCCAAATCTGTTTTTTCACGAACACCATGTACCATTATGATTTTATCAAATTTAATGTAAATGTCTGGGTCTCGAATAATGGATAAAAATGGGGCCAAACCCGTACCCGTAGACAGTAAATACAAATTTTTTCCAGGCTTTAAGTCATGTAACAGTATTGAACCTGTTGGTTTTTTGCTGATGATAACCTCATCATCTACTTTAATATTTTGCAACCGCGAGGTCAGTTTGCCATCTGGAACTTTGATTGAAAAAAATTCAAGATGCTCCTCATAATTGGCACTGGCAATTGAATAAGCACGAATAACAGGCTTATCATCAATATTCAAGCCCATCATTACGAACTGCCCATTCTCAAATCTGAGGCCGGGGTTTCGACTGCATTTAAACGAAAACAAACTGTCATTCCAATGTTGAACATCAATAACTTTTTCTTTATAAAAATTATCCATTTAAATCCACCTTTTTATCACTCATGAAACACTCTTTTCTTATTCAAGAAAAAAACAATTGGCATAGAAACTAAAGTGCGTAAATTATAGCTATAAAATAATTTTAATGCAAATAATAATCATTATCATATGATCTTTGTGATTGTCGATAGATCTTATAACCTTGTTTACTTTTTATGGCTTGGGCACCATCTGAAAATAGCTTCCTCAATATCATATGCTCAGCCACCACAAAGTCAGTGTGTGTTTATTAATTTGGCAGTCATACCTGATTACCAACAAACGAGCATTACTAAAGATTTGCCCATTGGGATTTCTCAAGTTATTCTTTATTGCAGTCGTAGAAGGCTTTTTTTGCTAGAACAATCTTCCCAACTACAAATGAGAAGAAATATAACTATTATAAAATACAACACTTGAATATCAGATCAACCGAAAACCCCAACTGTTTGACGGCTAAGCGCAAGCAGTTCTCCTGATTCGCTCCAAATATTTGCATCGCCATATACATAACCATCGCTGGCATGTTTCGTTGTCGCTTGATAAGCCAGCCATTGATCGGGTTTAAGTGTTGGTGAAATTTGTGGAAATTCAATATTCCAATTCATTGTACTGGCTGGTGCTGGCATCTTTAACTGTTGCAAAACAGTACTGGGCCAAGCATCAATCAATGCAATTAAATGAGCGTCATTGAATTTTTGCGGTGCTTTTTTAAAACGCATCCACCCATGTAAGTGATCTTTTTTACTTCGCATAAAGGGTAAACGTCCATCCTGAATATTGATCTCAAAATGCCTTAAGAAACGCGGCACAACTTTAGGAATTTGCGGAATAAAGTTGGCTTTTTTCGGTTTTTCCATGCAGTGTTGAATTTGATCTATAACACTGATTTTTGATTTTCGATTGATACCAAAACAAGCTTGGGCAATAACGCAGGTTTTGCCATTTTGATTAACATAGGCAACCAGTTGACTGGCGCTTCGTCCCGATCTAATTAATTCAACTTCAATCGATATATTTTCTTTAACCAATAAAGGTCCAATAAAACTTACATTGAAATATCGAATAGGTCGAAATTCATCCGGTTTATCTTTATCGACCAATAAAGACATGCGGTAATAAATTAAAGCTGCCGTTAAACCGCCGTATACGGTTCTACCCTGTGCCCAATTATCTGGGATGATTACCGTTTGATTTACGCTGTCATCCAGCATTTTAATGACTTCATCAATATGCATTTTTACTTTCCAATGTTATGGTTTGTTATCAATCTGAGCCCTGTCATTAGAATCAGCCAATTTTTCAGCGATTATCTTCCACACTTCTGAATTAACCCCCATACCTAAATGTGAACAAGCTACCTCTATATTACATGCCTGTTCATTGTAACGATCCACTGAAGCACGCCAACCCACTACACCATCAGACTTACTATAGATAACTGTAACTGGCTGTTTAATACCTTGAGAATTAATGGCATGGATTTCTGCTTCATACTCGTCTAGATTGATATTCATAGATTTCGCGTATTTATCTGCAGCGACTGTATATTTTGGACCACCAATGAGCGGTGTTCCCATGGTAATCACTTCCTCAACAAATTCAGGATGCAAGCGTGCTACCTCACGGGCTAAAACACCGCCTAAACTCCAGCCAATTACGGTCACTGCATTATCATGCGTCTTACTAATTTTTTTAACCGTTTCAGCCAATAAATCCGTACCACCCTTTACATGCCCGCGATTACGTCCATGGCCCCAATCAAACACCTGATAATTAATTGCAGTTAGGAATTTCTTCAATGGACGCATTGACCATTGATCTGCACCATAACCTGGAACTAACACCAATATACGACCATCTCCTTTTGATACCTGCGTTAATTTTCTCCGATTGGTATAGGAAAACAGCCACTCAAAGGGTGCCCGAACTTCTTTCAACGTATTGAATTTTGTAGGTGGACTTAATGGACCAATTGATGATGGATACATAATGTTTTTATTTACTTCTGTTGGTTTTGATTATACAGTATATAGTTCATATATGAACCTTTTATGAATATGAATTCAAATCAAACCATCAGACCGAGCGATATTAAAGGTCATGCTTCATGGCTATCAGTCGTTAAATGTTACCTTAAATGCCAAAAAGTCATGAACACCAAACTGGCAAAACTCAATCTCACGACTGCTCAGCATGAGTTGCTGATGAATATCAATCACAAACCTGGCAGCTCACAACAACAAATCAGCGATCGCTTATTGGTGGTCAAAAGCAATACGTCTGCATTATTAAAAAAACTTCAACTAAGGGGGTTGATTGAAAGACGCAACGGTGTTCAAGATGCCCGCGTTCATCACTTATATTTAACACTTGCTGGAGAAAACAAGCTCAACCAATCTATGGCGGTACAAATTGAAGTCATACAAGCGATGACGGCCGTCATGTCTGATGATGAAATTGCAACTAATTTAGAGTTGATGGATCGTGTATACAATTCCTTAAAAAAAATCAAATAAACCCCAATCACAATACTGTGAAGTACGTCACAATTGTTAACTTTTTACCTCATAAGCCTATGCTAATATAAGCCGCAGTTAAGAACGTGAGTGGTGAGAAGTTATGAGAATTTTGATAATTTTGATATTCGGATTGTTTTTAGTTGCATGCGACAGTAATCAGGTCAACTTTACAGGAATTAAAGTTTTTGATGATCAATTTAATGTTGCCCTAGAAACCAAAGAAAAACAAAGAATAAAAGAACTGAAAGCTTTGTTCAATGACAAGGCTGAATATAAAGAGATAGCACCTAACTTCAAATACTTAATAGAGTTTAATACTTCAAATGGCTCTGAGCGTTGGAAGTATAGCATTGATGGTTACACTCAAAAACACAGCCAAGAAGATTTGCGGATCTATGCCCTCTTTAACAAAGATCAATTTAACGAACTGGCAAAAGTAAATTAAACGGCAACTTGGAAAACCCTTTATGCCAAGAAACAACTTGTCAACAATTCATACAGATTGGAATTTCTCAAGGGCTTAGCATACCTAGGATATAGACAACAACCATTCTAATAAGACTAAGCAACTTCCAAGACTATCAGCCTTGAGGACATGGACCGTTCGATTTCAACTGTACAGAAGTCTTTCTCCAGATACCATTGAGCCTTGTCAGTTCGCTTTGACTCATGTGATATTCAACACAATAAATTCTGCTTATATCATCATTGCTGATACTCAAGCAGTGCTGTAGTAAATTATTTTAATTCAAATTGTCGAAATATATAATAACTGTACGTCTTATCAGTAGGTGAGTGCAAAAATTAGCACCTTCTATTAAATTTAATATCACAGGAGAAGTTATATGCAATATTTATTAATGATTTACGCCGCTGAAGATGCAGGTCCTCAACCAGGTACTGATGAGTTCATGCAAATGTTAGATGGCTATCAAAAGTTTACGGATGAAGTTCAAGCTGATGGTGTATTTTTAGCAGGCGAGCCTTTAGATTCCATCACTACAGCCACAACTGTTCAAGTAAGGAGTGGAAAAAATAAAATAACTGACGGCCCTTTTGCTGAAACCAAAGAAGCATTAGGTGGTTATTACTTACTCGACTGTAAAGATTTAGATGAAGCCATTGGCTACGCTGCCAAGATACCCTCTGCCGCTTATGGTAGCATCGAAATCAGACCTATAATGAAATATTGATGTCATTCATTTTATGAGTAAACAAAATTCAATTCGAAATGATTTTGACACTCTGGTTGCTGATAAACGGGCTCAACTATTATCGATTCTGATCGGCCAGCTCAAAGATTTTGAGTTGGCCGAAGATGTTTTACAAGACGCATTGATTAGGGCTTGGTCAAACTGGCAAGAATTCGGAATGCCCAGACATCCTAAAAGTTGGTTGCTTAAAACGGCATACAATCTTGCCATCGATAAACTCCGAAGACAACAAAACTTCAAACGAAAACTGCCTCAAATCAGCCATTTATTTGATCTTAGCAATGAATTAAATAACAGTTCAAATGATGAGTTGATAACTGATGAACGACTTAAACTTATATTTACTTGTTGCCATCCAGCATTAGACCAACACAGTCAAGTGGCTTTAACCCTAACCACAATCTGTGGCTTCAGCACTGAACAAGCCGCAAAAATATTTATGTTGAAGACACCTACACTGGCTCAAAGGCTGGTCAGAGCCAAACGTAAAATAAAACACACAAACATTCCATTCAAAAAACCTGCTCAAAATGAGTTTTCAAAACGTTTAGACAGTGTTTTGGCCGTTATTTACTTTATCTATAACCAAGGGTATTATGCCACTGAAAACCCATCTTTAATGAATGAAAATCACACCGATGAAGCCATTTACTTAGCACAGACACTCAATCAGTTGCTTCCAAAACAAGCTGAACTTTTGGGTTTATTGGCTTTAATGTATTTTCATTTGGCTCGCTTTCAAGCCAGATATCAAAATCCTGAAAAAAT
>CALLLZ010000076.1 GCA_938008005.1 uncultured Marinicella sp.
CAAGCATTGCTACAGAATTACTGGCCAGGTATGAACGATTCAAGCTTCAAGAGTTGAATATTAATCAAATGGTGTTATGTAATGGTAGTATGCATGTGGAAATGGCCCAGTTGCGTTTAATTCAAAAGTTGTTATTAAATAAGTGGAGTGGGCCATCAGTAGCTAGGCTCAGTTCAAGACGAACGTTGGCGAAAAATCTAAGAAATATATATGCTGATTCAAGCCAAATTTCGGAACAAGAGATTTCGGCATTATGGCATATGATGAGTTATAATCAAGGTCGCAGGGTTTTACATAAAACCACCCAATACATCAAACAAAGATATACGTACTGGTATCGTTGGATTGGTGCTCTTCAAACCACTGAGTTACCTATACATATCATTTGGGCTAAAGAAGATCCAGTTGCAGTGATACAAATGGCAACCACCTTACATCAAGAGATTAATAACTCTCAATTAACTTTATTGGATGATTTAGGGCATTTTCCTATGTTAGAGTCTCCACAGCGATGGTCAAGGGCTGTGATTGAATCGCTTGGTTTTTGATCTATTCGAGTGTATTGACTTCATTTTGATAGAGGCCATAAAAAAGGAGATCATAAGACCTCCTTTTTAATTTCACGGTGTAGATTTAATTATTGAAACTCAATACTCCATGAATCAATAAAGCCACCATCTTGTGCGAAAGAGTCAGTAACTTGAAGGGTCCACTGTCCGCTGGACTCAATGGTTCCAGCATTCAAATCAACATCTAACAATAAATTATCTCCACTGTCGTTTGGATTTGTTTGTGCATGAACTGTACCACTTTGGCCGGTAGGAGCGAAAATTCTTACCTCTAAATCACCACGCCAAGTATGTTTAATATCAGCTTTGATTGTGATGGTGCCAGAAGCGCCAGTTCTTGTCACATTGATATTAGAGTTTACTGTGCTGGTAGATGTACTAGATATCGTGACATTGTTGGTGTTTTCGAAGAAGTCACCGCCGCCACCACCGCCGCCGCCACCGCCGCCACCGCCACCGCCGTTACTATCAGTGAAGTTATTCAATAATATGTTAGGCGAACCTGACCGTGCATCCGTTACTTTATTTGGAATTGCTGCGTTTTCAATAGCAGCTTGAACTTGTGCTGGGCTTGCATTAGGAAATTCATCTAAATACAAAGCTGCTACACCTGCAACATGAGGTGCAGCCATCGAAGTTCCACTTATGGTGTTAGTAGCGGAGTTACTGGTCGACCAAGTTGAAGTTATTGAAGAACCAGGTGCGTAAATATCTAAACAAGTACCAAAGTTAGAAAATGATGATCTTCTATCAGAATTGGTGGTTGAGCCAACTGTTATTGCATTTGCGGCTCTTGCAGGTGAAAAGTTACAAGCATTTGTGTTGTCATTGCCAGCAGCAACTACCATTGTAATACCTTGAGCCACAGCTGAATTAACTGCATTATCTGTGGCAGTACTGGCGCCACCACCCAGGCTCATATTTGCAACTGCTGGTTTAATGTGATTAGCAGCAACCCAGTTTATACCTGCAATAACTCCAGAATTTGAACCTGAACCGTTACAACCTAATACCCTAACAGCGTAGATTTCAACGTCTTTTGCAACACCGTAAGTGCTACTGCCGACAGTACCAGCCACATGTGTACCATGACCGTTACAGTCATTAGAGCCTCTGCCGTCATTAATAGCTGTAAAACCAGTGTTGCCCCTACCACCGAAATTATTGTGACTGATGCGTACACCAGTATCAACGATATAAGCATTAACTCCTGTACCATCAAAGTCATAGTTGTAAGTGCTATTCAATGGTAAATTAGATTGATCTATGCGATCTAACCCCCAAGTTGCGTTATTTTGAGTGGCGCTCAATGAAACTACTTGATCTGCTTCAATAAAGTCAACACGTGGGTCATCAAGTATCTTTTCTACTGAAGATGCAGGAAGTTTAGTGTTTAAAACTATTCCATTAAGAGCACTTGAATATGTACGAGTCATTTCACCTTTGGTTTTGGTGACAATATCTATACCTATTTCACGGACCACTTGTGCTCGAGCTTCTTCGACACTGAAGTTAGATCTAACCATTGACTCTGCTTGGCTATTTACCATTGAATCTTTGAATACAACAATGTATTGATTAGGAATTCTGGTTGACAAGTTCATACCCTGTATTTGTTGAACAGCCGCTTCAGTTCCGCTGGATTGTGCCAAAGCTATCTGACAAGATGCAGCCAAGGTTAGTACAGTCAGTGATTTTGGAATTACGTTACTTAACTTTATTTTTGGCGAACGCTCACCAATCTCTAATTTTTTCATATTAGATGTCTCTCCTCTTATATTTTTATTTCAGATTGAACAATTCAATCTGGCTTTACCACATTTAATTTATTATTTAATTTTTTAGTGGTAGCTGAAATATATAACATTTTTATGACAGCCGCTATAATTATTGGCAAAATAGGCAAAAAAAATGTGATCTAGTTAACAAAAAAGCATTTTTTAGTACTTAAAGTTACATTATTTGAGTGGTAAGTTTGACGACTGTGTTCGTACGTTTTTGAACGGAGTAGTGTTTTTGTTATAATTAGAAAAAACTAATGTAAACAACAACTTAATAGAGTTTTATTAATAATCATGGATTTAATGATAGTTTATTTAGATTGCAGGCATATTATGTTTAATTGAATTATTTTGCATAAAAAATATTATTTATCATATTGTAATATGTACAATTAAATAGTTTGATAGTTACCCCAATGTACTGTCGGCCACTTTATAGTCAGGATCTTCAATCAGATTAACTTCAACTAAATTACCAGCTTTGTTTAATAATTGTTTACACTCAGGACTCAGGTGGCGGTAGTGTAGTGTTTTACCATTTCTCTCATACCGTTCGGCTAACGAGTCCAAAGCTTCAATGGCTGAATGGTCGTAAATTCGTGCATCAGCAAAATCAACTATGACATCATTAGGGTCTGTTTGTGGAGAAAAAATATCTTGGAAGTTTTGTATTGAACCAAAAAATACAGGTCCGCTTACCAAGTATATTTTCGAGCCATTTTTATCCTGGTGATTTTGGGCATCAATTCTCTTAGCACCTTTCCATGCAAATACCAAAGCACTGACAATCACGCCAATGACTACCGCAATGGCCAAATCTGCAATTACCGTAACGCCAGATACCAAAACAATAATAAAGATTTCGGATTTTTGTACTTTGTTAATCATTCGTAAGCTGGCCCATTCAAAAGTGCCTAACACCACCATAAACATTAAGCCAACCAAAGCGGCTAATGGAACTACCTCAATTAAAGATGAGCCAATCAAAATAAATAACAACAGAGCCACTGCAGCCGTAATACCTGATAAGCGCCCACGTCCACCTGATTTAATGTTAATCATGCTCTGTCCAATCATTGCACAACCGCCCATGCCGCCGAAAAAGCCATTGGTGAAGTTAGCCAAACCTTGGCCTAAACATTCACGGTTTCCATTACCACGGGTTTCAGTGATTTCATCAATTAAGGTCATGGTTAATAATGATTCAATTAATCCAACAGCCGCAAGAATTAACGCATAAGGTAATATGATTTTTAGGGTTTCTAGGCTAAAAGGGACTGAAGGTATAAAAAAGGTGGGGAATCCAGCTGCAATGGTTGCATCAGGATTACCAGATTCGGAGCGCATATAATCAACGACATTAGGAATAGGAATGTCTAAACCAATGACCAAGCCAGTAACAATTAAGATGGCAGCCAGAGAGGCCGGAATGACACGTGTTAACTTAGGCAAGAAATGAATAATAAACATTGTCAAAGCAACCATGGCTATCATCCAATACAGAGTACTTCCTTGCATCCATTGATGTATGCCAGCCTCATCGATGATTTTGAACTGTCCCAGTTGAGCTAAAAAGATCACAATGGCTAGCCCATTGACAAACCCCAGCATTACTGGATAAGGCACCATTCTGATAAACATTCCCAGTTTAAAAATTCCAGCTAATATTTGAATCACGCCTGTTAAAACCACAGCAGCGAATAAATATTGCACACCATGTTGTGCCACTAATGCCACCATGACCACTGCCATAGCACCAGTTGCGCCAGATATCATACCAGGTCTACCACCAAAAATTGATGTGATAAGTCCCACCATAAACGCGGCATATAAACCAACTAATGGATCAACGCCAGCGACAAAAGCAAATGCTACTGCTTCAGGAACCAATGCCAAAGCAACAGTTAAACCAGACAGCACATCATTTTTGATACTGTAGCCTATGCGTTTTGAAATTAGATTAAACATGTTCGATGGAGACTAACTTTATGAAAGTTGCGAATCATAGAACACTCAGCCCGTTTGTCAATGAATGATTGGTATAATCTGTTTAAATTGTGGTCTTAATGATTCTATAATTTAGCAATCAGTAGTAGACAATCAATGAAACTGCTGTATATTGCGAGCTTTCTTAAGAATCAGTTACCTAATACAGCTCATCTGACTGGTGAGTGAAATAGTAGAGAACAAATAATGAAATTTGCAGCCATGGGCTTTGCCCCAGAAATACTGAAAGCCATTGAAAAATGCGGTTACCAAGAGATGACGCCGGTACAAGAACAAACTATGGTTGAGGCCAGGCGTGGTAGAGATTTGTGGGTCAATGCACAAACGGGTACCGGTAAAACGGCTGCCTTCGCTTTACCTATGTTACAGCACATGCTAGACCAGCCTAAAACAGTTGGTATAGGCAGGGCAAGGGCATTGGTTTTAATCCCAACTCGTGAGCTGGCTGAGCAATTAGCCCAAACCATAGGTGCATATGCACAATTTTTAGATTTAAACGTAACCGCAGTGTATGGTGGAGTTAAATTAAGCGCTCAAGCCAATAAATTCAATCAGGGTGTGGATGTATTGATTGCCACCCCAGGTCGATTGCTAGAATTGCTTGAACTGAAGCAAATCAATTTGTCTGATGTAGATACAGTGGTATTGGATGAAGCAGACCGGATGTTAGACATGGGTTTTATTGCTGCTGCAGAAAATATAATTGCGCAAACTGCAGAGCAGCATCAAACCATGTTGTTTTCAGCCACCACGACAGCCGTGATGAATGAGCTGGCTCATCAAATGCTGAAGAATCATTTAGAAGTTCGTGTCAGTAAAACCAATGCCACCGCTGACACAGTTGAACATGTGATGTATCCAGTCACCGAAGACAGGAAGATGGATCTGTTCTTGGAGTTGTTGGAGCAACATAATTGGTATCAAATATTAGTCTTTACCAGTACCAAAAGACAAGCTGATCATTTACAAGAGCGATTGAAAAAAGCGCAGATTCCATCTGCTATTTGTCATGGTGATAAATCACACGGGTCTAGACGTCGCGCCTTGGCGGATTTTAAGTCTGCGAAGTTACAGGTATTGATTTCTACAGAAGTGGCTGCTCGAGGGTTGGATATTGAAGGTCTAGAGTATGTATTGAATTACAACTTACCTTATTTGCCTGAAGATTATGTACATCGCATTGGTCGAACTGGGCGTGCTGGGAAGTCTGGTCATGCCATTTCTTTTGTGTGTCCAGAAGAATCACGCGCATTACAACGGATTGAGCATGTGATTGGTGGCGAGGTAAAACGCATCTATCAACGTGGTTTTGACCTGCCAGGTAGAGAGGTGATTAGATCGAAATCAACACCTAAGGCAAAAGATGCTAAAAAAAGCAATAAAAGTTCAAACAAAACAAGCAAAAGAAAAACGGGAAAAAAAGCCATCACCAGCCGAGCAGGTGGTAAGACCAATCATAAAGCTAAACGTAAAGTTATGAAGGGTAAAAAAAAATAGAATAAACCCTTCGTTACATTATTTCTTAGATTAACCAGTATGGATAATCAGCTTAATTAAGCTTTTATACTTGGCGATATGACTTTAGAAAGTCTTGTAAACGACTTAATGCATCTTCTAAAACAGTGATCTGCGGTAAATAAACCAATCTGAAATGATCTGGCTTGGACCAATTGAATGCGGAACCATGTACCAATAATATATGTTTGGAAACCAATAAATCTAAAATGAACTGTTCATCATCAGTGATATTGAATCGACCAATGTCAATTTTAACAAAACAATACAATGCACCTTGGGGGAGGGTGGTTGATAAGCCTGGGGTGGCGTTAATCATCTCATGGGTTAGCAAACGTTGTTGATTCAATCTACCATCGTTTTCAGTTAAATCTAAAATCGATTGTTTTCCTCCTAAAGCTGATTGAATGGCATATTGAGTAGGCACATTGGCACACAAGCGCATCGAAGATAATATGTTTAAGCCTTCTAAATAATCACTGGCATTATCTATGTCGCCTGAAATAACCACCCACCCAGTTCGGTAGCCAGCCACTCGATAAGTTTTTGATAAGCCATTGAAAGTAACAAACATCACATCATCTGCTAAAGCTGCTATTGATGTATATGGCGTGTCATCATAGCGGATCAACTCATAGATTTCGTCACTGAAAATAATCAGCTCATGTTTCCTGGCTAATTCAATAACTGCTTGTAGTTGTTCCTGAGTATAAACTGCACCGGTTGGATTATTGGGGTTAATCAATACGATACCACGGGTGTTTTTATTGATCTTGGCTTCCATATCTGCCAGGTCAGGTGCCCAATCTTGATTTTCATCACATAAGTAATGTATTGCAGAGCCACCAGATAAGTTAACTGCAGCAGTCCACAAGGGATAGTCCGGTGCAGGTATTAACATTTCATCGCCATCATTCAGTAGAGCTTGCATGGTCATTACGATCAATTCACTGACGCCATTACCAATGATGATGTTGTCGATGTTCAAGTTCTTGATTTTTCGTTTTTGATAATATTGGTAGATAGCAACACGAGCTGGGTAAATGCCTTTTGAGTCACAATAGCCTTCAGCATCTGTGATGTTATGCACCACATCACGAACGATGTCATCTGGTGCATCAAAACCAAAGGGGGCGGGGTTGCCAATATTCAACTTCAATATTTTTTCGCCTTGTGCTTCCATGTTTTTTGCAGCAGCCAAAACAGGGCCGCGAATGTCATAACAGACACCTTTGAGCTTATTAGATTTGCTGGTTTTTTTCATACGTATATACCTAAGTCTTCAGTCTGAGAAACCCCTTTGAGTCAAGTAATAACTGGCAAATGAGCCCAACCAATGACCGCCGGCGTAATGTTCACCTGTGACTGCTGCTAAACCTGATTTGGCATGTTGATTGGCCAGCTTGATGAGCGTTGAACGGCGTTTGTCTTTGACAGGTAAACCACTGGCAATGCCTTCTAGCATCCAAGCACGGGCAATATTTAAGCCATCTAAATGCGCCAATTTACCATCAACCCGATCTGTCACTTGTGCCACTGGTAACCATTGACTGCCTTTCTTGATGTTAGGAAGAAAGCTTTTCAACCAAGCTGCATAGTCATCATTGGGTATGATTCGGCGCATCAAATCGGCTTGTGCTAAGCAAGGTGATAAAAAATCCTGACCTGAAGGCTCATAGCTTATAGGACATTTCTGATCATTTAAATACAAGCGTTTACTGTGTTTAACTAACAGTTTCAGAAAGTTTCGATCATTGGTGATTTGAGCGTAATCATACGCCAACCCAAAAGCAAAGGCAGTTTGGCTGTGTTCACCTGTGCGAATTGGGTAGGCGAGCTTGGGGATCCAACTGGATAATTGTTCCACTATGTGTTTCTTTAAGGGTTGCATATCGGCCAACCATTGTTGTGCTTGGGGGTGCTGCCAATCGTATAATTCGGCATAAAGTTGTAAAAACCAAGCCAGGCCATAAGGTCTTTCAAACCCCGCTCTTCCAGGTTGTTGAAAATAATTTAATTCGGCCTGTAACTTTTCGGTGGTGAAATGGGCATTAAGTCTGCTCAAAATTTCAGCGGTCTTGGCATGTTTGGGAAATAATTTGGCGCTTCGAGCCAATAACCAATGACCATGCACTGAAGAATGCCAGTCAAAACACCCAAAAAAAGCAGGATATAATATTTGGGGTGACGCAGCGTCTTTATCCGAATTCAGGACATGCTTCACAGAGTTAGGATAGATTTGGTCTAAACACGTTAGCGCCAAATCGGCTATATTGAATAGTTTATCAGCTGGTAATAAGTCCAAAAGCTGTGCTGATTTGGCTGAGCTTAAATCTTCTCTTAACAGCAGGTTTTTACTTCCTAACCCAAATTTTAGAGGGGGTAATCCGATGGTTTTACGTTCATAATTGACTGCTGAAATTGACTTGATCGGATATAAAGATTTTGTGTTATTAGCTTTTCCTTTTACCGTAAAATGACCAAACTTTTGTGGCAGGTTTTGTAACATCAGGTGATGATCATAAGCTTCGGAATACCAAAATGCGGGTAACTGTTCAGATTTAACTGCCTTTAGAATAAGTGGCAGATAATTGGCTTGCTTTTCGATATCACTGCGTTTAAACAGCAACATGGCGATTTTGGCGGAATTTTCGCCTACATCGCTGATTCCTGGCCAATGACCGAGTTGGTGAATAACGTCATCCAAAAGGAGCAAGTTCTTTTGATCCAGTTGATTTTGTGCTTGTTGTAGTTTTTCTATGAGTTGGATATTTTTTTTGTTTGTATTACGCTGTTTTAAGTGATTGATTTCGTTGCGGTGTTGTTGATCTTGCTGCAAAGCCAAAATCATCTGCGTTTTCAAGTTTTCTGCCAATGAGTTGAATGAATAAAATGAAAGTAACAGGCTGCTAATTAGAGGTATCAAATATGTGTTTTTTTTCATGAAGCGAACTATGACACAGATTCATGCAATGCTCAAGTCTCCTCAATTCCTACCAGTGAACATTTGTGGTGTCTGTATTTTACTAATATGTGAATACTACTTAGTTTACCAAGGAATTGGTTGCCCTTGATAGTCTAGAAATAATGGATACTTACTTTTATGTCGTTGGTTTTTTTTAATCTGCTTTATGAGTAAGTTGGCTGTTGATTCAACTGTTTGTAATTGACCACTGGGTAGATTTCTTTGAAAAGGTGCGGATAAATCAGTATCTGTAGTGCCTGGGTGTAACAGTAAAAATCTGACATTTGGGTGCTTGCGGTACCATTCAATAGCCAATGTTTTTAAACCCATGTTCAAGGCTGCTTTGCTCATACGGTATGCATACCAACCACCCAAATGGTTGTCATCAATGCTACCAATCCGTGCCGATATAGACGTCACCAGAGGGTGATCTGATTGAGTGATTAATTTTTTTAAAGTCTTGATAAGCAATAAATGCCCAACCGCATTGGTTAAGTAATTATCGTTGAGTTGATTTAAGTTAATTTGTTTCAATGCTTTTTCTGGCATGTATTTATCATTGTGTAATATTCCTGCACAATTGATTAGCCAGTCTATGTGACTGGTGTTTTTAGACAGTTGTTCGTTCAGGTTAGCGATTGAGTCTTCATTGGTGATATCGCACTGAACTTCCCAGCAGTTGGCATTGTGCTTTGTTAAGTGACTGGTATAACTGCGACTGGTTTTAATCACCAAATGTTGATCTTTAATTAAATGTGCGGTTAAAGCGGCACCGATGCCGCGCTCACCACCAATAACAAGAATGATCATATGTTTAATCCCATTAGCGAATGCTCATAATAAAATAGACTGCAAAGCCTGTTTTATGTCCCGATGTTTAAATTCAAACCCTTCTTCTAACAACCGTTGCGGTAAAACATGTGCACTGGCAAGTAACAATTCATCTGATACCTCGCCAAAAAGTAAACGTACCAAGAAAGCAGGCATGTGCATGAAAGCCGGTCTTTTTAGGGTTTTGGCTAACATTTGAGTGAACTCTGTATTTGAAATGGGTTGTGGTGATGTCAGGTTGTAAACGCCTTGAGAGTTGGTTTGTTTTATGAGGTGCTCTATAGCGCGTGTCACATCTTCAATACTGATCCAGCTGTATTGTTGTTTACCTGTACCCAGGTGTCCGCCAATACCCAATTTAAAAGGCAATAACATGTCTTTTAATGCACCACCTGTTTTAGATAAAATCATACCAAACCTGAGGTTGATTAAGCGGGTTTCTGTGTTTTTTAACCCATTTGTGGCTATCTCCCATTGTTTGGCAATTTGTGCCACAAAGTTATGTCCAGACTTGGATTTTTCATTCAGTATTTCGTTGGGGCGATTGCCATAATAACCAATTGCTGATGCGCACAAAAAGATTTTGGGGCGTTGATCAAACAACAAGATTTCATCGACCAACCATTTGGTGCCATAAATACGACTGTCATATATGGTTTGTTTGTATTTATCTGACCAGCGCTTATCAGCAATACCGGCACCAGCTAGATGTATGACTATATCGGGTGCTTTGATGTTAAGTTCAGCCAATGATTCTCGGTAATTCCAACTGGGATTGTTGGGTGATGAAGTGTCTCTTCGCAGACTATGGATGTGATAATCGGTTGACAGTGATTTTAAAATTTGCTGGCCCAACATGCCGGTTTGTCCAGTGATAAAGATGATGGGTTTGCCATCAGGCGAATTTTGAGCCATGAGTGTTTAATTGATGAAATGAGTCAGTAGATGTTAATAAATGGTAGGTGAATCTGATGTCAAAGCTGCGATACTTTTAGCTTGTCAATTTAAGGTCTCTATGAAAATAATGGGTACAATTCATTTCCAGTTTCCATATCGGGGTTAAATTGAGTGGCTCAATTGGTTTTATTGAACAAGCAGTCTTGATTATTTAATGACTCATTTGTAAAACCACCAACACCCCTAAAATACTGATCATAGCGCCTATGATTTTTTTCTTTGTCATGTCTTCTTTAAGTATTAACCAACCTAAAATCAAAATAAATACAGAAGCTGTTTCATTCAAGATTGAGGCCACCGAAGCTGAAGTGTATTTATAACCAGCTACCCAGACCATGGTAGATAAATATTGGCCCAAAAAAGCCCCTGCTAATAGCCAGTATTTTCCAGAATTCTTCATTGCAGCCATTGGGTTGAGGTTTTTACCTAAAATCATATTGAATAAAAACATGGTTACTACCCCACCAATGGTCCGAATGAAAATTATCCAAAAGAATGGTATGTCAGTAGTAACTGGTTTGATGATGACTATGCCTAAAGCTGTAAAAAAAACCCCCAATGCTGCAAAAATAAAACCCTTTATAGGTGGATGTTCAATGGTCATTGATTTCTTCCGATAGCTGATGACCAGGACGCCAACAATCACCAAAGCCATTCCCATGATTTGCCAGCTGTTAAGGCGCTCACCTAAATAAAAGAATGAAAGAAATACAACGAAAGGGCTATATAGACTGCCAGTTAAACCAGTTAATCCTGCACCAATTAACTGTAGCGCACGAAGGTAGAATAAATCTGCCAGCATGATGCCAAAAAAACCACTGATTAACAACAAGCCCCATTGGGATGCAGTTAAATGAGGAGGCGTTAGGCCATCAGTTAAATAGAGGGTTGGTATCATCAGCACAAAAGTCAGGCTGATTTTGAATAAATTCATGGCACTGACATTAATGTGGTCACCGGCTTTGCGATAACAAATGACTGCAAATGCCCACAACAGTGCGCACAATAAAGATAAAACTTCACCTAAACCAATAGATATATCGCCGATAGACATGGCAAATTTGAACCAGAGAAAATTGTCCAAATTGTAAGCGATATATGCAATCAATAAACGTATAATTATCAACTTTGTTGATTTTGAGGTTATCCCATGCGAACTAAGCACCTGTTGTTTTTACTGACTCTATTAATTTCATTTACAGTTATTGCTGCAGGTGATAAAACTGAGGAAAAAGCTGATGAAAAATGGGATGTAAATAACCCACCTGGCATTAAAAAAATGGTTGATATTAATACCGATACAGGTACTTGGATGAGTGTGGATGTCAGTCCAGATGGGCGTTTAATTGCATTCGATTTATTGGGTGATATCTACACCATGTCAATCAACGGTGGTGAAGCCAAGAATATCACCAACTCTATGGCATGGGACATGCAGGCTCAATTTTCTCCGGATGGTACCAGATTAGCATTCACTTCAG
>CALLLZ010000077.1 GCA_938008005.1 uncultured Marinicella sp.
TAAAACCTATACCATGAATCGAGCCCAAGGTCGCATCCAGCTTACGGTTTATAAGGGTGCTTTGTGTCCACAGTTCCATTAGTGTGAAAGTTTCATATTTAATTTTTTTCATTTTTTTATTTCACATATATTTTACTGGTGAAGTATATATGAAGATTTAGAAATGTCAACCGTTGATATGCAAGATCGGTTAAATAGCATTATTAAAACCCAGTTTATGAATTGAGCGCTTTCAGTTCATAAATAAGTCTAAAACCTGTAGTTCTAGACGCGCCTGAAAATGCTTGAGATTTTCAATTTAGAAAAAAACCTCACCTCATCGTCGTTTTAGCCGAGCCCATAGGCGAGAGCAGATACTGTCTTGAAAGTAAACTAATAACTGCGTTTTCTATTCTGCTCGCCGCAGAGGCGTGGGAAGATTGCGCGTTGTAAATTAAAGGTTATAGCTATTTTCGTGCTCGACTGAAATGACAGACTAAACTATTGCAGGCTTTCTATTTTTGAACCTTTGGCGACGGAACGTTAGTGCTGCCAGTAAAAAACTTACATGAATTGATTAATGCTGTTTTTCAATTCAAAACAAGCCTGCTCAGCTGCATCAACATAATTATCAGCAGTGTCTCCCGCATAAATAATAGCTCGAGAAGATGAAATGATAAGCCCTTTACCATCAGCCCTTAAACCCGAATTTAAGGTAGCTTGTACATCACCACCCTGGGCACCAATGCCTGGAATCAACAAAGGCATGTCACCGACTGTTTGGCGAATCTGTGCCAATTCTTCAGGATAAGTGGCACCAACAACTAACAACAGATTCTTGTTGTGATTCCAATCATGGGCCGCTTTATAAGCCACCTCTTGAAACAGCGTTTTACCATTGGCTAAAGTCAGGTTTTGTAATTCACCCGAACCGACATTAGAAGTTTTACACAAGACCACCACACCTTTATCTTTAAATTTGGTATACGGTTCAATGGTGTCTCCACCCATATATGGATTCACGGTTACTGCATCAGCTTGGTAGCGGCTGAAAGCCTCAGTGGCATATTGTTTGGCAGTGCTGCCAATGTCACCTCGTTTGGCATCCAAAATGACAGGTATATATGGATAATTGGTGTGAATATATTGAATGATTTGAGTCAATTGTTGCTCAGCTTTAAGGGCAGCAAAGTAGGCAATTTGCGGTTTGAAGGCACAGACATGAGCAGCAGTGGCATCGACGATACGCTGTAACCATGTCAGTAAATCTACACCCAAAGCATCAATTTTTTCTGGGTTAGGGTCTAATCCGACGCAAACCAATGACTGATTGTTATCTTGTGCTTGCTCTAGTTGTTGAATGAAGCTAGATTGAATAGACATGGGCTTGAATTTTAGCTGAAAGCGTCTATTTTAGGAGAACCTATTTAGGAAAGGAACTTTATTTTAAGTAACGAATCAAAATTAGCTATGAAAAACCTATATATATTTTTAGTGATATTTGTAACAGCATCGGTTAAGGCAGGTTTACCACCTGCCGTCAATGGCCAAGCTCTACCCTCTTTGGCCCCCATCTTGGAACAAGTCACGCCAGCTGTGGTTAATATCAATACCAAATCAGTACAGTATGTGCGTTCAAGAAACAGTGAGTTTTACAGTTGGTTTTATGGTTTACCTAACACACCGCGTGAACGAGTGACCCAATCATTAGGCTCAGGTGTGATTGTCGATGCAGTTAAAGGCTTGATCCTGACCAACCATCATGTGGTTGGTGATGCCGATGACATCTCTGTGGTTTTGCATGATGGTCGTACTTATAATGCCACGCTGTTAGGTTCTGATGATGGCACTGATGTGGCGGTGATACAAATTGAGGCTGAAAATTTAACGGCTTTGCCTTTGGCAGATTCAAGGGCATTGCGAGTGGGTGATTTTGTGGTCGCGGTTGGAAATCCCTTTGGTTTAGGCCAAACCGTAACTTCAGGTATAGTCAGCGCTTTAGGCCGAACCAGTTTGAGTGGATTGGGTTTTCAAAACTTCATACAAACGGATGCATCAATTAACCCTGGGAACTCGGGCGGGGCTTTGATTGATTTGAATGGCTCATTGGTGGGTATTAATACCGCTATTTTTTCACCCTCAGGTGGTAATGTAGGGATTGGTTTTGCTATTCCGTCATCGTTGGCCAAGCGTATGATGAACCAATTGGTCCAGTATGGAACAGTCAGACGCGGTTCGCTTGGAATGAGTGTGCAAGACATCACCGAACGACTTGCTAGGGCCTTCGATGTTGAACAAAAAAAGGGTGTACTGGTTACCTCAGTTGATCCAGACTCACCGGCTGACCGAGCTGGCTTACAGCCTGGAGATATCATCACTCAACTCAATGGTGATCGCATCAACAACCAGAAACAATACGAAAATTACGAAGGATTGATTGAGTTAAATTCACAAGTTGCCATCGACTACTTGCGCAATGATCGAGCCAAAAATGTACTGACTGAAATTACTGAAGCCGATCGCAATGAAATCAACGGCAAAGAACTACACCCACTGCTCAAAGGGACACTACTCACTAATTTGCCGGTGCAATACCGAGAACGTTTTCAAGGTGTTTTACTGGAAGAAATTGAACGTGGCTCATCCGCTTGGGATTTAGGCCTGCGGGCTGGAGATTTGATTACATCGGTGAATAAATCTGAAATCATGAACTTAAAGCAATTTTCACAAGGTATCAAACGCTCCAAGAAAAACCCTTTATTGAATGTTTACCGCAACGGTCGAAATTATTTGTTATTGTTAGAGCCATAATAAGTGCAGTAGTTCACAGTTAAAGCAGAAGTCAAGATTTTGAGTTGGCTGACATTTGAAGCCTATTGAACCATGAAATATACTGGTTTGACGAACCCAAACCAAGCCAGGATATTTAACTCAATTAAGGTACCATAATGACATTAGAATCTATTCAAGAAAATTTAAAAAACAAATCAATTTTTCACTCTAATGATTCAATTGATGACTTCCCCACAGTGATCGGTTATGAAAAACTTTTTAAATGGCGGTGGTTTGCCACCCAGTTGAATACTTTTGTTGTGGCCGTTGACATGGGTGACAAACTAATCACAGAAGAATTGATGGAACACATGCTAGGTCAATCATTTGATTATTCCAAGAAGAATTATAAAGGCTGGCCAAGGGGGTTGCAATCAGGTGTAGGTGTCATCACCATACTTATTTCAAAACATTTGGACGCTGGCGTTATTGAGTATTGCAAAACATTAAAAAGTGGTAAAAAATGGGCCGCTTTTACAGTTCCTGTTGTTATTGACGCTGTATCAAACCAGTTGCACTGTTTTGAGAAAAACCCCATGTGGGGCAGAGTATATTTTCCTTATTTTAGAAACTTGATTGATCAAATCGCTTAACCATTAATCAACTTATGGTTCGTCGCAATGAGATGACTTTTTCCATGATGAAGCCAGATCATGATTGGGGTTGATAAAATGTAAAGCTTTTATCGCTGCTTTTAAGTAAGCCTGATGTGAATCGCATTGGCCTTGGCTGACTGCCATTTGTGCTTGTTCATATTGGACTTGGGCATAATGGATTGGGTTTTGCTGTTGGTTTTTTTCGATAATAACAAAAGCCTGATCAAACCATTGTCGAGCTTCATTGAGCAGATTCGATTCTCGCAAGACCTTACTTTTTATCAAACGAGCCCAGGCCAATTCTGGGTGGTCATCTTTAAAATGCTGTTTAAAGCCGTTGATTGCATCATCAATCAACTCCATAGCCTCTGCCAAGTCTCCTTTTTCAAGCAAAACATGACTTAATTCTGTGGCTGCAAGCGCTGTCAATGGATGGGACGGGATGTACATATCCTGGTGAACTTGTAAGCTGTGGCGCAACACGTTCTCTGCATCTTGTAATTGTCCCATTTGTTGCAGCAATGGTCCATACTGGTTTTCTGCATAGACCACTAAGGAGGAGTCCATGCCTTGAACGTCGCTGAAAATTTTAATGGCCTTTTGGTAATTTATCTTGGCCTCTTCAAACTCACCTAAAGCATGATAACTGTTGGCTATTCTACTCAGCACAGTACCCATTCTGGTATTATCTTCTTCGTAGTGAACTCGATGCTTTTCAACCGCTTTATTTAGGGTTGTCATCGCCTCTTGATAACGACCTAAGTCGTTTTGAATGCGGCCCAGTTGTTGTAAAGAAATGGCCCAAGACGTTGACTCAGTCCCACCTTCACGGTGTTTTGCGGTGATATCCAGTGACTCTTTAATTGTCTTTTCAGCCTCTTGGTACTTACCCAAGACTCGCTGAATCAGGCTGAGGTTATGCATATTAATCCCAACCGATTTAACATCTTTACCACCAGCTGCAGCTCGATGAGTTTCAATGGCTTTTTTAAGGTACATTTCGGCTTCATCATACTGAGCCAAGTAATAAATCAATAAACCAAAATTATTATAGGCATCGGCCAACTCCCAAGTGGGTTCATCACTGTCAGACTCATGTAATTCCAGAGCTTCTCTGTACATGCTCACGGCTTCATCATGTTCATCGGCTTGGCGCAGTATATTTGCCAATCGATTCAATGCTTCGGCTTGAACCAATCCGGTTGAATGCGCTCTGTGAATCTCTAAAGAAGATCTGAGATGATCAATACCTGCTTCCTGTTCACCCAAGTTAAAGTAAGCCAGACCAATGGTTCTGAATAAATGCGCCTTGGTCTCCGGTTCTTCATCTAAAGATTGGTTCAGCTCTTTTGAACCATTGTCTAAAAGTTCGCGGGCACTCATATTTTTACCACCAGTTCTGGCACTTGGATCATTGGCAGCAAACAATTGAGTTAAAAATTCTGATACTCGACTGGCTGTTTTGGCTTCTTTTTCGGCAGCCAGCTTGGCTTCATTGGCCGCAGTTTCTGCCAACACAGCACGATCACGTTCTGTGGTAATTCTCATGGTATAAAAACCAGTAAGACCAGCGATGGTTAACAGAAACAGGCTCGCTACCGTCAGGCCTACCCAATTACGACGAGCGAATTTTGTGAGCCTGTACCAATTAGAATTACCAGCTGCCACTACAGGATGTCCAGACAGGTAGCACTCAATATCCGCAATGAATTCATCGGCCGAGCCATAACGTTCAGCAGGGTCTTTCTGAATGGCCTTAAGGACGATGTTATCTAAATCGCCTTGTAAGGATTTGGCCAGTGTGGGTTTAATCACCTTTTTACTGGGAGGAACTGGTTCGGTGTTACAAACCGCTTTAACCACTTCTGCGGGTGCTCCTGAACCCACATCAAAAGGAGGTTCTTCTGCCAACAGTTCATACAACAAGATCCCCAATGAATAAATATCAGATGCAGTGGAGATCATCTCTCCTCGCACTTGCTCAGGGCTGGCATAAGAAGGCGTCATGATGCCCATTTGGGTGACATCACCACTGCCCAATTCATCATTAATAATTTTAGCAATACCAAAATCAAGTAATTTAGGCTCTCCTGCTGAGTCAACCAATATATTCGCAGGCTTGATATCACGGTGAATCACCAGGTTCTTATGGGCATAACTGATTGCACTGACTATTTTGTTGAACAATTTTAATTTATCTTCAATAGCCAAGACATTGTTTTTACAGTGATCATTGATTGCTTGACCATCAATGTATTGCATCACCACATAAGGCTGCCCCTGCTCAGTGGTTCCACCATCCAGTAGAATAGCTATGTTAGGGTGATTTAACCGAGCCAGAATCTGCCTTTCTTCAAGGAATCTTTTTTCTGCCCATTCACTGTTCTTTTCAACCCGCACCAACTTAATCGCGACCTTGCTTTCATAAGCTTCGTCATCACGGCGCCCTAAAAATACCCGTCCCATCCCACCGTGACTGATTTCTTTTTCAATTAAATAAGAACCCACGCGCTCTAACTGATGATCTTGTATCACCTTTTGCGATACCTGTTGTGGGCTGTTCAGAATGCGATCTAAAACAACAGAGTCCTGACCCTCAACTGCCAATAAGCCAAGTACTTCCTCAATGGCTTGAGGATCATTTTGCAACTGTTGGCGGACAAATTCTTCTTGCTCAATTTTAGGTAGCTCACTGGCCAGATGAAAGACTTGTTCAATGCGGTGTTGATTCATGTTCATGATTAACTGCCCAGCTCGCGTTTTAACCAAGCCTTACAAAATTTAAACTCCCGGTGAATGGTGGTCCGAGATACTGTTAATAAATCGGCAATTTCTTCATGTGAAAGTCCGGAAAAATAGATCAATTCTATGATTTGTGACTTTCTAGGGTCTAATTCGGCCAGTTTTACCAAGGCTTGATCCAAAGCCAATATATCTTGGATTTCAATCGATTGATTCGGTAACTCCGTCACTAAAGTCACTTGCTGCTGACTGCCGCTGCGTTTGTCTGCATTTTTAGCGCGGGCATGATCAACCAAAATGCGCCTCATGGCGCGACTGGCGATGGAACAAAAATGTTTCCGATCTACCCACTCAATATTTGCACCCACCAATTTGATGAAAGCTTCGTGAACCAACTCTGTGGCCTGCCAAGAGTGGCCCTTGGACTCACCTTTCATGTGATGACTGGCCAGCCTTTTTAACTCGTCATAAACCAATGGGAACAGCTGTTCTTGCGACAGTTGATCACCTTTTTCAACTGCTTGCAACAGTTTGGTTACCGATTCTTGATCACCCTTCATGTTTTTAATTATAAGTTAAACTCATGAGGTATAGGCACAGATTTAGTGCCAACAGATCTTAAATTGAGCTTTTTTTGTGAATCTCATAATTTCAGAATGTAGTTTTTAGCTCTTACCAATGCCTTTCAATAAAAAAAATAGAATCCGGTACTCGCCTTAGGCTCGGCTGGAATGAAGGAGTTGGATCGAATCATATTCTTAAATAAAGGCTCAATACACCACGATTAAATTAATTTAATTTATTTGCAACATGGATGAGCTTTTTTCCGCTTACTGGGGTAAGCAAATTGATATGAGACCGACTTGAATGGTCAAAAGAGAGCGTAAAAAAATGAATATGAAAAAATTGATGTTTGTGGTTATTGGGTTATTATGTATGTCATCTGCAATGGCCATCACAGAAACCTATACCCAGAAGGAACGGTTTTTGTCTTTGATTGGCGGCAGAGTCTATACAGATCCTTATCCTGAGAATCTAACCACCACTTTTGAAATTGAGTCAAAATTCATCACTTTCACCACACCTTCTGGTTCGAGCTTTAATTTTCAAGAATGGACCAATGTCTTTGATGGGCCAGATTTAGCCATCAATGGTCATGAGAACTTCAATCTTGAATTTGCTTTTGCCGCAGGTGCTTTTGGTTTTGATGTCATTGAGGCCAGTAACAACTCTTCATTCGAAATTAAGCTATACCGAGATGAATCCCTCATAGATACAGTCACCATGGATACCAATAACAGTTCAAGGTTTTTTGGCGTGTGGACAGACACATTGTTCAATCGAGTAGAAATCAGAGAGACCTCCAGTACCAATGACGGTAATGAATTTTTTGGCACCTTTTATGGTGGCACTTTTAAAAATCGAGACAGGTCTGCCAATGTCCCTGCTTTGGCCTGTCAATTACCTTTGTTAGCAGCTTACTCTTTCAGTACGGGTGCTGCATTTTTTGCCCTGCCACCTTTTGATTTAGGCTTTGATTTTGCGGCACACACTGCCAATTTTGGCCTTAAGTACTGTAAACCTTATGCATTTGCTCCTGCCGATTTAACCCGTACAGTTAATGACCCAACTGCATCAGATCCCAATAGCTTTGATGCTTGTCACAGATCATTTGATCATGAGCGCCAGCATTCTTATTTCACTGCTTTATTCGGTATTCCAATTCAATATGATTACGACTGGGGTGATTTGGGTACGCCACAAATAGTTCATCAAAACACCGATGTTGAAGTTTATATGCTCAAAGGTTTGCGACCACCCATGGCAGACAACTTGACCTTATCATCTTTACTGAATGATGAAATGGCATCAGGTGGTATACATGTGGGCTGTAACGGTATTCGTGCTACCAGTGATACCGGGCACGACTGCCCTTTTGCTGAGAACCGAAAAATAAATCTGCCAGTGGGTCGCAACACCCTCAGTTATCGTTTTGATGTCAAAGTAGGTGCATTAGACTTGGTGTATATTCCTGTACCTAAGTTTCCCAAGGGCACCAAAAACAAAGCCTTGTTGGATTTTGGTTTGGATCTGTTATTTGAAGTGACCGGTACAATCATAGACGTGGTCTTTTTAGATGGTTGGCGTTTCGGTAATTACGAAGACCGTAAACAGCATGTGGTGGTCTATGACACCGAAGCACCAGAAATTAACAAGGTCAATAACATTGATTTCAATGATGACGGTGTGATTAATGCTTTAGATTTACAATTCATTGATGATGTGGTGATTGAAGCAGATGAAATTGGTGGTGTTTCTGCCAGCCGGTTCCAATCATTTTTACGCAGCATGTATAACTCATCAGATGCTTGTGATCGCACGGTTAGTTTTGGGGCTAACTATCCTGATGATGCACTGCGTGTTTTCTGGCCAGTAAGCCAAACCGGTAATGACCAATCATTTACCTTAACCTGGAAAGCCACTGATCCAGGTCCAAATTATAACGGGTTGTCCAATGAAACCACCATCACCCAACGCATCTCTGTGGTCGATACCAGGCCACCCATCATTCAGCCACCGATGGATATCGTTGAATTAACTGAAGAGTCCCAAGTCACTTTAGATTTGGGTCAGCCTTTGGTGTTTGATTTGGTTGATATTAATCCAACCATTGAAAATGATGCGGTATTTCCCTTAAACGCAGGTTTACATACCATCACTTGGACAGCCACTGATGCATCGGGCAATGTATCAACAACCACCCAGTCGGTTAACATCAAAAATTCGAATATCGAGCCCAGTGCATTGGCATTAACGGGTAATGATGCGCAGCATGCCATTTCGTTTGAGCCACAAGAAATCACTTTGGAAGGCTTCGATACCGATGGTGACCCTTTGAATTTCTTTATCGAAGACTATCCAGAAAATGGTTTTTTCGTGGCCCCTTTGTACCCCTATTTTATCGAAGATTACCGTTTAGAAGCGACCACACCCGATTCAGAGTGGGAAGCCTTTTGTTTGAACAGACCAGCAACTGGCACAGATTTTTATCATGCTGAACACATCAGGAATCCTGAATACTTTTCCGTTCTAGATGATGGCACCACTTATGTGATTGACAATGGTTATGTACACTGTCGTGAAGGCTTGGGTCTGCCGCCACAATTCAGCCCTAGATTGGCTGTTTTTGATGCAGCTGGCCAATTCATTGCAGGCCAAGACCGTCAATTCGCTCCCAATGATTTTTACATCAACATCAATTCCGAGCGATTGTTCACCACCGATGGTGAATTAAGTAATGGTGCTGTTATCGAATTGGACAGTAATTTAAATACGGTTATGCGGTTTGACATGTTTAATTTGCCTGATCAAAATCAAGCGGCGACAGACAGTGGTTTTGATGGCAGCATTAATTTTGCCCAAAGTGCCGTGATTGACAGCCAAGGTGTGTTGTATGTACTTGATAATAGGGGCGATGTCCATGCACTGCGCTCTGACCGGGGTACGCCAACAGGCAACTTGAATCACATCAGACCTGAATTCATTGATTTCGCCTTGAATGCAGCAAACAGTAACAACGCTGATATGGCGATAGACAGCGAAGACAATCTTTATGTGACATCTAATTACAAAGTTTATAAAGTGTCTCCAGCAACCATCGATGAAAATGGTGACTTTGTGGTCGGTGAATTGATCGGCTGGATGGGCAAATGCACAGAAGACTCAGCCCCTGGTGATCTAGCAGTCTGTGATGTCACCAATGAACGGTCATTGGGTTACAGTTGTACCGATGAATATTGTGGTGTTTCAGGTTCTGGTAGGGGTGATCAGCCCGGTCAATTCGACGATGCCAGAGGTATAGCGATTGATAAAAATGACGTGTTATTTGTGACTGATTTCAGAAACTTCAGAATCCAAAGATTCACTCCTGATGGCTTCTTTGCCGGGCAGGCTGAATCGGCTTGTGAAGGTAATTGTTTTGTCTTGGGTGATTTTGGTCAACCTCATGACATTGCAGTGAACTCAACTCACTTTTTCATTGTTGATCCACAGACTAATTTACTGCACATTTCACAAACCTCACCGTTTTTAGAAATAGGTGATGATTATGCGACTGTGTTGTATCAATCAAACAATGACTTCGCTTGTGTGCTCAGTGGTGACTGTATAGATACTTTTAGTTTCAGTGTTTCTGATGGTGTGCAAGATTCTGATACTTTGCAAATGATCAGAAGTGTTCCTGCGGTGGTTGAGATTGAAGTGGCGCGTAATTTCAGACCACCTTTTGCGACGCCAGGTATTCAGGTTAATGCTTTGGAGGAACAAGCCACTGCCATTACTTTGGATGGCAGTGACCCCGATCCTTTGGATTCATTGTCATACACAATCACTCGCCAACCCAATCATGGTTCAGTCACTCATTCAGGTAATCAAGCCGTTTACACTGCTGAGTTAAATTATGTCGGCGATGATAGTTTTGAATTCACAGCTTCAGATGGTAATGAAACTTCAGCGCCTGAGGTGATTGAAATCACTGTACAAGATGTCAACGACCCAGCTACTATCGAGTTCAACCTGCCCGATGCAGTGGCTCGTGGTTTCGAAATTCGGCTGGACGGCACACTCAGTGATCCAGATCTTAACGACACCCATCATTTAGTCGTTAATTGGGGTGATGGTACTGCACCTGAGCCACAAGGTGAAATCAATATGATGGGTGAAATGACCGGCCCCATCTTATTCTCCAACCCCATGGGTAATGGTACTGTGCTAGCTACTCATGTATTTAATAACACGGGTAATTACACGACTCAATTTTGTGTGACTGATCGAGTCGATGAAGATGGCAACAGCACGGCTGAATCCATTGTGAATTGTTCAACTGCCAATTTAGTGGTTGAAGACATGGTTGACTTAACCATAGAGTTCACCGGTCCAGATGCTTTAGTCAGGGGACAATCTGATAACTATGTGGTGACAGTAACCAACAGAGAACCAGACACTGGTACAGGAATAACCGCCACTAATGTTCAGTTCAGTGCCACCATTGATGATGCCATCATCACCACATCTCCAGCTGGTTGTGGTATTGCTGGCAATGAGATTAGCTGCTCATTGGGTAATCTGGCACCGGGTGAATCCACAGAAATCACCATTGCTATGATTATTCCTGGTGATACCGGTGATCAAGTGGATGTGCTCAGTGAATTGAATGTAATGGCCAATCAGAATGACTTAACTGAAAGCAACATCACCCTGATCAGAACCCCTTTGGTGACTGATGCAGACCTGATTGTCAATGGTAACATCATGTATCAATTGGTTGATGACCAAGATGGCTCGCCGCTTGATGGTGTTTGTGAAGGCATTGAAAATGGTGTTTGCACCCTGCGGGCAGCCATTATGGAAGCCAACCAATCTGATATAGACTCAATCGCTCTGGGTAATGCCGTTTACAGCTTGTCTCTGACTGCTGAAGTTTCCCCAGAATCTGGTTATGGTGATTTGGACGTAACCTCGAGTTTGTTGATAACTGGCAATGGCCCAGAACACACCATCATTGATGCCGCGGGTATCGACAGGGTTTTTGATGTTTGGAATGGTGCAATTCTCGAATTACGTAATCTGAGTGTGGTCGGTGGGCTAACCTCAACTGAAGAAGGAATTAATGGCGGAGGTATTCGGGTTAACAACAACAGCCGACTGATTTTGAATAATGTGAATATCTCGAATAATGATGCTGAAGGTTGGGGTGGTGCCATATTCAACGACAGCAGATTAACAGATTCTCTGACAATAACCAACAGCACCCTCAGTGCCAACTCCGCTGATGACGGCGCTGGCATATTTACCTTTGGTGGTGGCAGTTTCAACAATGTAACCATTTCATCCAACCAAGCGGCCCAAATTGCCGGAGGCATTTATTTAAGTGGCACTGATATTCTGTTACGTCAGGTGACCGTTGCGTCTAATTCTGCCAATCAGGCAGGTGGCTTATATGTCTCATCAGGTGGCACTTTGACTCTGGCCAATTCGTTATTAGGCGATAATTCGGCAGCCACAGGCAACGACTGCCAAGCGATTTCTGGCTCCATAGTATCTACTGGCGGCAACTTAATCTCTGATACTTCAAACTGCTCTTTGAATCCATTGCCTTCAGATTTAACTGGAGTTACTGCAGGGGTTTTACCACTGACCAACAACGGTGGGCTGAGCCAAACACATGCATTGCGCTTATCCAGTCAAGCACGTGATAATGGATTGGCAACCCACTGCTCAGATTCCGATCAGCGTGGCTCACTCAGGCCTGTTGATGGAGATGGTGACGGGGAAGCTGTATGAGACAGTGGTGCTTTTGAAGCGGATGGCATTGAAGGGGATGTTATATTTCAGAACTCTTTTGAATAAATCTTAAAAAATCTGAGGGTTTGGTTTTTTTTCTGGCTATTACTTAATGTGAGAATAATTTTCTTAAGCAATAGCCAATCATATGAAAACTAAAAAGAAGGTATTAATCATGCAATTAAAAAAACTATGGGTATTCATAATGGCGTTTAATTTGACTGGTGCATACGCCCAGCAGCGAGTGGCTTTTGTAACATCGGTCAGTGGTAACGGTGACCTGTCCAGTTGGGTAGATGCTGATTCGAACACGGGTTTGGCAGCTGGTGATGCCATTTGTCAAGCCAGAGCCGACGCTGCTGGATTAAGTAATGCAGATAACTTTATCGCGCTACTCAGTGATTCTAATGACGATGTATATTGTAGATTAACAGGGTTTTCGGGTAAAAAAGCTGATATGTGTGGTCAAGCCAGTTTGCCAATTGATGCTGGCCCATGGGTGAATATTTGGGGTGAAAATTTCGCTGCGGCACTGCCTGAAATGTTGGCTCCTAACCTTCAAGTTTACCGACCTTTAAATTATGATGAATTTGGAGATACTGTTAACTCGCGTTATTACACTGGGTCTGGAAGTAGTGGTGAATATCCTTCCTTTCCGAGGTCGTGTGATGATTGGAGCACTTCTGCCGGCGGTGGTACACTTGCTACCACTGCCTCTACAAACACCAATGGTTCGGGTATTTTTTCAGTAGGTTTAAATTCATGTGGCTTCAATTTGCGTCTGGCTTGTTTTGAGACCATTGCTGGTGATTCTTTGTTCCCAGAGTCGCCATCAGGCAGCTTGGCCTTTGTCACCAATGAAGCCGGTGATGGTGATTTAAGCAGCTGGCCATCAGCCGGTGGCGAGGTCGGCATTGATGCGGCTGATCGAGTCTGTCAAACAGCGGCTATGGATGCTGGTTTACCAGAACCCGAAGCTTTCATCGCCTGGATATCTGATGACAAAATTGACGCCTTTGATCGTTTTGCATACAGCGGTCCTTGGTCCCGCCAAGATGGTGTTATTGTTGCACACAGTTTAATTGAACTAACAAGTGGCCAATTGAATGCACCCAATAACCTCACAGAAAACATGACTTATTTTGGCAACAGAGGTGTTTGGACTGGTACGGATGATTTCGGTATCGGTGCACCTGAGAATTGCCAAAACTGGCAGTCAAATAATGAGAATGAAACAGGTATTAATGGCAGCGCTTATCATACAACCAGTTTTTCTGATCAGTTTAATACAGGTTGTAATTTTAGATTCGCTCATTTGTATTGTTTCCATAATATAGCGCTTGATTTAATCTTTAAGAATGGCTTGGAATAAATCCATCAAATTTTATTTCCAATTCAGCATTGACTTGGTTTTACATTAAACAAGTCAATTTCCTATTGGGAGGTAAAATGACTGTTGTAAAAGGTGATATAACATTAAAGATAAAAATTAAATTCGATTTTATTTCTGTTCTGAATTTGGTATACCTCGGAACAGAAATAAATCACATCAACCCGTAAACCCATGAAACTATCAGGGTGAGTAACATCCCTACCATCAGCATCAACGGGATACCAACTTTAAGAAAATCCTTAAACTTATAGCCACCTGCGTTCATAACCAACAAATTAGTTTTGTAAGCAATCGGCGTAGCAAAACTGAGATTAGCACCAAATATTACGGCCAAAATAAAAGGTTCGATGGGTAAACCCAAGCGTTGAGCAATGCTGATTGCAATGGGGGTGCCAATGACAGCTGCAGCATTGTTGGAAATAATGTTGGTGAAAATACCCATGCTGAATAACAGCCCGCCAAGAATAACGGCTGGCGACATGCCATATGTGATTGCAACAAAGAACTCAGCCAAAAAGTCCGCCGCACCTGTGGCGATCAACGCCGTTCCTAACGCCAACGATGCAACTATGATAAATACAACTTGTGTACTGAGCGCATGGGTGACATCATTCCACCGTAAACAACCGCTTATCAACAATAAAAAACATCCGATGACCGAACTGAGATAAATCGGCATCCAGTTCAAAGCTGCAACCGCGATGATGGATATCATGATTAACAGAGCCAATGGTGCTTTTTTAGCATAAGGCAGTTCCTCTCTGCCATCTAAAATCAATATATCACGGCTGCTTTTTACTCTGTTGATGGCCTCAACACTGCCCTTGACTAACAACACGTCGCCAGAGGCCAACACCATGTCCATCAACTGGGTTCGGCTACCTGTTCTCTCCTTACCATGGGTGTAAACAGCGAGTAACTTTAACCCATACTTGCTACTCAATCTGGCATCACCCAGCCTAACCCGTTCTAATACAGAGCCGGGAGTAATCACCAGCTCGACCAAGAGTTCAGATGCATCTCGATCGATTTCACCTTGTTCTTCTGAGTCAACTTCCAATACCACATCCAATTCTGCCTCATAATCTCGCAATGCAAACGAGGTATCTGAAACCAGTAACCTGTCTTCTGCTTGAATGGTGACATCAGGCAGTGCTGAAATGGTTGCTTCATTTCTCATGATGCGTTGCACTGTGATTTGGCCTTGCGTTTTATCACGAATTTCTGCCAACGTTTTTCCTACAGAAAAGCCACTCGATATGATCTTGAGTTCAGCAGTGAATTGACGTGATGATATGCTGTTAACCGGTGGCTGACGATCTGGAATCATTTTAGGTGCCAATAACCACAAGTACATGATCGCCACCACGCTAACCATCACCACTGGTAAAGCAAAATCAAACATGCCAAAAGGGGCCATACCCAGCTCCTGTGCCACATTAATAACCAAGAGATTGGTAGAAGTACCAATGGTCGTTGCCATACCGCCCAATAAAGTGGCCAAACCCATCGGCAGTAAAGTTCCTGAGGTGGATTGGCCAGTTCGGTATGAAACATTGATCAATACCGGTAATAACAGCACCACAATAGGCGTATTGTTAACGAATGCACTCAAGAAAGCACCAATGATTAAAGTCAACAACAATGAAAAGGTTGGATAGGGTTTCCATAATCTGGCTAAAACCCTGCCAATGGGCTCCATGGCACCGGTTCTCACCATGGCCTGACCAGCCACCATAAGCGCACAAACTGCGATTAACGCTTCATTGGCAAAACCACTGAAAAACGCTTTAACTGGAAAAGTTGTACCATCAGGCATGGTTAGTGGAAATATATGAAACATTGCCACCAGTGCAACTATCACAAATAAGCTAGAGGTCTGGAGAGGAATTTTCTCGATGGCAAACATGACCAGTGCCACCAGCGTGAGGATCATCACTGCGATGGCATGTGGCTGAGCTGAAACCGCAGTTAAACCACCATCCATAACAATTACCTTGTCAAAACTACTGTTAAGGATTATATTACAAAATCACACTTTTGATCTTTGGCAAAACCATTATGTAAATATGGTAGAGCAGCAAAAATTAATGAATTAAAAATAAACTGCATAAAAAAATTCGGCACATGTTAAAAGATGCAACTCAATGAACCAGCAGATTCATGAGTTCTTAAAGCGCTGTTTTTCGTGATGTTATCAATGATAAATTGTTACAGCGCTTCACCAAACAATGCTTGATGGTATAAACTAATGGCTCAAACACTATAACTTGAACAACGTTTGACAGAAAACGTTCAGTAACAATAAGAACAACCTCTTGGAATGAAAGAAGATCTAAAAAAACAACTCAAAGAAACACTTGACCCAATCAGTTATGAAGTAATCGTCAACAAGGCAACTGAAAGACCTCATACGGGCAAATATAACCTTAACTTCAAAGACGGGAATTACAGCTGTAAAGCCTGTGGTGAAGTTTTGTTTGCCAGTCGCTCAAAATTCGATGCTGGTTGTGGTTGGCCGAGTTTTTCTGAAGAAATTGAAACCGGTAAAATCAAAGAGGTTTTCGATGATTCCCATGGCATGAGGCGCACTGAAGTCGTCTGTGCCAATTGTGGTGGTCATCTGGGTCATGTCTTTAATGATGGCCCTACAGAAACTGGTTTACGTTATTGTGTCAATTCTGTATCAGTGGACTTTGAGGAAAGTTAGTTTAAGGACATGTTACTTTAATAAAGAGCCGAAGTTATGATGGGAATCTTTTATGATTATCAGTACCACTTTATTTAAACTTAAAAAACTGTCATTGTATGGACAGTTCTTCGTTGATACTTATCGTGTGGTGAAACAAGTGAAGCAATCAGGTGGCGTTATCCACATGAAAATCAAACCTTTTAGCTTAAGAACCGTTACTGTTTGGAAGACCCATGAAGACCTGTTGAGATTCAGGAATAATGGTGCTCACCTTACTGCCATGAAAAAATCCAAAAGCTTTGGTGAGATTTCTTCTTTCACATGGGAATCTGAAACAATTCCTAGCTGGAAGGAAGCCATTGAGAAATTATCCGATAACAAAAAATAATCAGTTAAAATAAATACTTCTCAAATTAAGTGGACAGCAAATGGAATACGTAGCAATTGTTTTGGCTTTGGTTTTATTGGAGTATACATATTTTTCTTTTATGGTTGGTATGGCTCGTGGCAAATATGAAGTTCATGCACCTGCTGTAACTGGGCATGAAGTTTTTGAACGCCATTATCGAGTACAACAGAACACTTTAGAGCAATTAATCGTTTTTGTGCCTGGAATATTCCTCTTTGCTGTTTATGTTCATTCCTTAACTGCTGCCATAATCGGCTTGGTATTTTTTGTCGGTCGCTTAATGTATTACAGGTCTTATATTTCAGATCCTAAATCCAGAGGTATGGGCTTTATGTTAAGTTTCTTTCCTGCTCACATATTGCTTGTAGGTGGTTTTGTTGGCGCAATCATTAAATTACTTTAATAGTGTATGAATGATATTCTTTGATATCTATGCTCTGACTCAAAATGCAGGGACCTCGGGAAACGCCCCTGATTGAAGAAATCATTTAAATGTAATAAATACTTATTTTTTCGATTGAATTACTGACAGAAGTTGCATCAAACGACAGCAGTTTTTGGATGACTTGTTTCTCTAACAAGACTGTACTTTTTTATTGCAGAAACTTAATAATGTCCTGACTTTTTTAATCTCTTTTAAAATGGGTCTAATTTTATATTTTTCGTTATTTTTTAGTGACAATTCAACCATTTCCTTTTGTAAAGCTTTGATTCTTTCTTGATGAACAGCTTTAACTCTTTTCTCTAAGTTAAATTGATTGGTAACTGGGTGTTGGTTAAAACCTTTGGTGAGAGTCATTCCTTCTGAAACTGTATTCTTTTGCATGTGTAATCCCCGTTTGGAGCCTTATTCTTTAATAAGACAGTAAAAAATTATCTATATACACACTTCACAATACATATACTAATTAAGTCTTATAATAATTCCAAGTATTCACTGAAATGATTCAGTTATTTCAGGTAATCCATGTCAGAAACTATACCCATAATTTTTTTGTGCTTAAAAATGACACATAATGTCACAAAAATTAACAAATCAAGAGTTCAATCCATTTATATCCACAGAACCAATAGAAGTCATTACTCATTTACTTCGGAAACTAATGAACCGACCTGTTTAATAAAATTTTCAAACTCACATCATTTTAATAGAAAGAAAGTAATCTTTATCTCATGTTAGAATCATTAACTTTTTAAAGCACACCTGTTAAATGAGCCTTAAAACCAATGACTGGATGGAAAAATACGGAGCCTTTTTAGGTTGGGTTACGTTGCTAATGGTGTTGTTTACTTTCATAACAGTGGTGTCTCGTAACGTATTCAATGTGGTGTGGATCCCTATACAAGAGCTGGCTATCTATTGTCATGCCTTGGCCTTAATGATGGGAATTGTTTACGCTTGGCATCATAATAAGCATGTACGAGTGGATTTGTTTTATCAAGGTTATTCCAAACTTAAAAAACATCGTGTCAATTTAATTGGAACAGTTTTTCTGATGTTACCCATGATGGGTTTTATCATTTGGTCAAGTTGGCATTATGTGATTGATGCTTGGCTGCGTTTAGAAGGGTCTAGTGAGACAGGCGGCTTACCTCTGGTTTTCGTGTTTAAGACTTTATTGTTACTGATGCCAATTTCAATGATCGGCTATATCATCATTGGTTTTTCTAAACAATTCAAACAAAAGGCCTCAAACTGATGGAAGCTTGGTGGGGCTTGTTACTATTTATTACAGTCACGGGCGTATTGATGGCTGGCTTCCCGGTCGCTTTTACCTTAGGCGGTGTTTCCTTATGGTTTGCTCTGATTGGTTTTTTAACCGGCTGGTTCGATTTCGACTTCATTGCTGCATTACCCAATCGTTTGAATGGTATTTTAAATAACGTCACCCTAATGGCCGTCCCTGGTTTTGTATTCATGGGTGTGGTTTTAGAAAAAGCTAAACTCGCTGAATCTTTATTACAAAATATGGCCGCCTTACTTGGCAGTAAAAAAGGTGGTTTAGGCTTTGCTTTATTGATTGTTGGTATGTTGCTGGCTGCCAGCACAGGTATTGTCGGCGCAACGGTAGTTACACTCGGCTTGCTTGCCATGCCAGTGATGCAAAAACACGGTTATGACCCTGCTGTCTCTGCCGGTACCATCTGTGCAGCAGGTACCTTAGGTCAAATCATTCCTCCTTCCATTGTTCTGGTCTTGTTAGGGGATGTCTTATCAAACGCCTATCAACAAGCACAATTAGATTTACAAATTTTCAACCCAAAAACAGTTTCAGTTCAAGATTTGTTTATGGGTGCATTGATTCCTGGTTTGATGCTGGTTGCTCTTTACGCCTTATATTTATTGTGGGTTAGATGGCGACGACCTGAAACCATGCCAGCGATCAAGATAAAACAGCAGCCGGTACTCACTGATATTTTAAAATCCTTGATACCGCCATTGTTTTTAATTCTTGCAGTGTTAGGCTCCATCATTTCAGGTTTAGCCACTCCTACAGATGCCGCCTCAGTGGGTTCAATCGGTGCCTTGGTATTGGCCGCATTCAAACGCAAACTAGATGTCAATATGCTCAGGGAGTCGCTCAAAGAGACCGTTAAGGTCACTGCCATGGTTTTTATGATTTTAATAGGTGCCGCATTATTCTCTTTGGTGTTCAAAGGTTTTCATGGCGATGAGGCTGTGCAACATTTTCTTACCAACTTGCCAGGTGGTAAAGGTGTGGCCTTAATATTGGTGATGCTGGTGTTATTTCTTTTAGGATTTATTTTAGACTTTATTGAAATCACTTTTGTGGTGATCCCTATTGTTGGTCCTATACTGTTAATGATGGATTATGACCCGGTGTGGTTAGGAATCATGATCGCCATTAACCTACAGACTTCTTTTTTAACCCCTCCATTTGGTTTTGCGTTGTTTTATTTACGAGGTGTCAGTGACATCAACACGCGTGATTTGTATCGTGGCGTTATGCCTTTTATTGGTCTCCAATTACTGATGTTGATCTTGTTGTTTTATTTTCCTGCCTTAGTAAACTTATTTTAATGCGTTAATTTGTTTGAAATAGCGACTGTTCATCTGTTAGTTTAAAGCATGAATTTTTAGTTAAAAAAGCTCAAATCAACATGCTATCATAGCCAACTTTATGGGTGTGTAGAGGTGTTGGTTTGCGATCAGAAATAGTACTGTTATTGTTTTTTTATATAGGGTTAACTCAAGCTACAAAGCCATCTCACAACTGTGAAAGAGACTACAATGAGCAACAATGGGAACAAGCACTTATCAGTTGTCAAACAGCATTGAAAAACAATTCTGAGGAAGATGTTGAAATCAAAATCTTAGATCACTTAGCCCACATCAGCGGATATCTAGGTGATAATCAACAAACGCTCCATTATGATCGATTGATTGAAACGCACCCATCTTTCAAAACTGCTTTTAAACTCCAGTTTAACTGGCACCGCAGAAAAGGTCGTCAAAGTTTTTTATCCGAACAATACAAACAATCCAATAATCATTATAATCATGCTTTAAACATAGCAAATAACCAAAAAAATTTATTGTGGCAAAGTAAAGCACACAATGATTTAGGTGTTTTGTTAAACCAACAAGGTCAGTTCACAGAAGCCTTAAGCTATTAT
>CALLLZ010000078.1 GCA_938008005.1 uncultured Marinicella sp.
ATTCTGCTAATTTAGATAATCAGAATGGCGGTTTTACGGTATTTGCTGAGGTTATAGCAGGAATGGATGTGGCAGATTTAATTGCTTCTTTACGAACCTCAACATCAGAGCAACCTTTTTTAAATTACACTGGCGGTAATTTAGGTGTCGATAACTATGTGTATCTTGAAAAAGCCTTTGTGTTGTCCGATGAATTTCAAATCAACGCAGGGATATCAGGAGGTTGGGAAAATCCAGCTACGACTGGACAAGGTTATTACTTTGAAGTATTGCCAAGTGTGGATACCATGATAATGGCCTGGTTTGCTTATGATTCAGCGCTTCCTGATACTGCAGCACCTTCTGCTATAGGCGATGCAGGTAATCGCTGGTTGACAGCATCCGGTACTTATCAGGACAATCAATTTGTTGCTAATGTGTTTAAAAGCAGTGGTGGTTTATTTGATGACTCAACACCAGTCTCTATAACTCCAGTTGGTGAGGTGATGATCACTTTTAATAACTGTTCAACCGGAGTGATGAGTTACACGTTAAATGATTCTGGCCTGAGTAATACCATCAATATTCAAAGGGTATCGGGTGTTAATGTAGATTTTTGTGAAGAATTGGCCGTGGAAGCCAATCAAGGAGTGTCTACACAATAATTGATTTGAGTTTGCTTGAATATTTTTTCAGGCTGCCAATTTTCAATGGCCCAGTTAAGCAACGCTGACTGGGTTTTTTTTTGTTCTTTGGGTGGGTTCTGTTGTAGCAGTTGTAGGGCCAGCCATGTTGTGTTGTAAGGATCTTCATGGGTGATGGTTTTGCTGTGATTTTGTTTGCTGAGTTTGTTGCCAACTTGATTAATGATAACTGGAAAGTGGGCATAGTTAGGTTGTGATAGTTTTAATTGTTCTATCAAATACATTTGCCTTGATGTGGAGTCCATAATATCAATGCCACGAACCACTTCAGTGATACCTTGATCAGCATCATCTACCACAACAGCCAGTTGGTAACAAAATAAACCATCTTTGCGTTTGATATTAAAATCGCCAGATTGTTCAGCGATGTTTTGCATCTGATGACCTTGAAAAAAATCGTTGAATTGAAACCGTTGTTGATTGGTTTTAAGTCGAATTGAATGTAATGGTTCAGTTTGATGTTGTTTGTTTCTGCAAGTGCCAGGATAGGTTGTAAGTCCAGATAATTGCTTGCGGGAGCAACTGCACCTATAGGTCAGCTTATGTTGTTCAAGTTGTTGATAAGCACTTTGGTATGCCGCTTGACGTTCTTCACTGGTTTGATAGACGACGGTTTCATCTGAATGTAAGCCAAAACGGGCCAAGGTTTTGATGATTTGTTGATCAGCACCTTCAATGCTGCGAGTTTCATCAATGTCTTCAATTCTTAATAACCAAGCGCCTTGATTGGCTTTGGCTTGAAAATAGCTGATTAGAGCTGCAACCAAAGAACCCAGGTGCAAATCGCCAGTAGGTGAGGGTGCAAAGCGGCCTCGATAACTAGGTTTACTCAACTTGCTCCATTTTTTCAGCAGGTTCAGCAATAAAGTTACCTTGCACAAAATTGACCGCCATTTTCCACATAATGCTCATGGTTGAGGCATCTTCAATGAACTCACAAATGACTTGTTTACCTTGGTTGTGAGCTTTATCAACTATGCTTTTAACCTTTTCTTGGTTTTCTTTATTGTTACCCAAGTCTTCCATAAAGCTTGAATCGACTTTAAGCAAATCAACTGGAAAATGTTTCAAAATACTGAATGAATTCAAACCTGAGCCAAATTTTTCAACCACAATTTTACAGTGTGTGGCTTTAATGGACTTAATGATTGGTTTCATCTGTGTTGCGTAGGTCACCAACTCGCTTTCCCTGACTTCAAAAGCGATCTTGTCACCAGTAACGCCTGAAGCTTTAAACTGTTTGGCCAGCCAATTGGGGAAGGCAGGGTTGGTCAGGGTTTGGTGAGATAATTTGACGAAAAGCATTACATTATGATCAGAATTTTTGATTGCTTGGAGTGCTTTTTTTACAACCCAATGATCAATTTCAGTGATGAACCCGTATTTGGTTGCTACTGGAATAAATTGTTGTGGAAAAATTAATTGATTTTCCTCTGCTTTCAGTCTTATCAATACTTCATAGTATTCTTTTTCATCGCCATCTATGTTGACTATAGGTTGGTAATGAATCACAAACTTATCATTCTCCAAACCATCGGTGATACGATCAATCCAAGCTTTTGAGGCAGCGCGGGCTTGTTTTTCTTCTTCAGCTGGATCAAAGATTTTAATTTGGTTGCCACCAGCTTCAATCAATGTGTTTAAGTTGTCACTCAGAGTTTTAATGACTTCTGTGTCAGACTCACTTTGTGGTGTAAGTTGTGTAACTGATAGACTGGCTGTACAGTTGACTGAAGTGTTACCAGCACTGAAAATTTGATCAGCAATCATGCTACGTAACTTATCAGCGACTTTTTCTGCGTTTTCGATAGATGTTTTCAGCTTCAGAATAAATGTGGTGTCAGAATAACGGCAGTAAACCACATCTTTGCCGAGTTTATCTTGCAAAAAATCGGCCATACTGACAATGAATAGATCCAAACTACCAATGCCCAGTTCTTTTTCATGGCGCTCAGCATCATCAATGCCGATCATTAACAAACTGTCACCGGCTTTGTTTTTAGCCGCGTCAATGGATTCAGAAAGTAGTTGATGGAAATAAGTTCGATTATAGAATTTGGTTAATAAATCTTTGTTCCTTATTTCAAACAATTCTTTTTCAACTTCAGGATCTGCCGAAGGAATGTTAATAATGAATTGGGTGCATTTTTCACCGTTAATGGTGGCATTTGATACGTTCACAATACCATCGAATACCTCGCCGTCTGAAGTCATCAATTTAAATTCTAAATCATCTTCAGGCATGATGTTTTTATTGATGTCTCGCAGCGTTTGTTTCGCTCGCGCGATGTCTTCTTTAGCAATCATGTTTAAGAATGGAGTTACTTCCAATTCTTCAAAGTCATCGTACTGAAAGAGCTCTTGGTAAGACTGGTTGGAATAAACATGCATGCCATCATGGATATAAGCAATTGCTTGTTTAGAAGAGTCCAACAATAAATTACAACGCTTTTCTGTATTTTTCAATTCCAAGGCCAATACGATGTTCTTGCGCCTGTCATGCAGTGCTTTAACGTCTCTTAAGATTACATGTTTCATGTGATCGGGTAATTGAGGCGTGCAGTATGATGTGGCGCCAGCGTCAATGGCTTCGGTAATCAAGTCGGTATCGAAATCATTCAATAAGGCAATAACCGGTAAATCAACGCCTATACGCTTGATGTGATCAACTACGGTTTGACAAGGTAAATCTGTTTGTAGTTGTTGGCATAACACCAGGTCCAATGGTTTCCTTTCTAATATACCCGCCAGATCTTCCTCATTGGTACAACGGGTTGGCCTTACGGCTATCTGGTAGTTTCTGAGTAATGACAGGATGCGTTCGGCTTCCTCTTCAGATTGATGGATGATCAGTAAATTGATTGATTTTTCAGCAGCCAATATGTTGTTCCTTTGCTCAGTTGAAAGTAAGTACTTAGTCGGTTGTTGCTATTTGAAACATGCGAAATGTCCCAAACTTTTTATTAATATCCAATATTATAATGCCATTGAGTGTTGGTGAACAGTGTTTGTATGTCAATTGATGTGTCAAAAACACTTATGGTTTTATTGAAAAAGGTTGGTTTTGTTGTTTTGGCCAGCAACTTCTTTGACTAATCTAGGCACCAAATAACCAGGTAATTGGGTTTGTAATTGTTGATGGATTTTAATTGCGGTGGATTCTGCTACAGTGAAATGAGCGGCATTCTGGACTGCATCCATTTGATGCAAGTAATAAGGTAATACCCCTGATGCAAATAACTGATGGGATAAATCAGCCAAGATCTTGACACTGTCATTGATGTTTTTCAACAACACACTTTGGTTCAGCAGTGTAAAACCGGCTGCTTTTAAATTATCGATGGTTTGACGTGCTGATGTGCTGAGTTCTTGGGAGTGATTGACATGCAGTACCATGACCTTTTTTAGTTTTAAATTTTCTGCCCATTGGATAAACTCTGCGTCTACACGTTGCGGTAAAACCACTGGAATTCGACTGTGGATGCGCAAAGTTTTAATGTGTGGCATGGTTTGAAGGGAATCACTGAGAACTTGTAAAGTTTTGGTTTCAAGTGTCATGGGGTCGCCGCCGCTGAGTATAACCTCATGGATGCTGGGGGTTTTCTTGATATAGTCTAAGCTGGCTTGCCAGTGTCTTCGAGGTGCATAACTTTGACTGTAAGGAAAGTGTCTGCGAAAACAATAACGACAATTAACTGCACAACTGCCGCTGGCTATTAATAACACCCGACCGTGATATTTATGGATTAAACCAGGTGTTTGGGTGGCTTCATGATCGCCAACAGGGTCGTTTAGGTAACCTGTAGTTTCGGATGTTTCTGCTTCAGTGGGTAAAAATTGTGCCAAAACAGGATCGTTTAACCCTTTTGAATCATCAATCAAATTTAACATATCATCGGTAATGACAGGTGGGAATAGTTCAGCTGCGGCCTGAGGGTGCTGATTGAATTCATCGGCGACTTTATTGGTGGGGTGTTGATTTCGCAGAGCCATTTGAAGCAGTTGTTGCCAACTATTAGGTGCTGTTGGATTTGACATGTTTGATTGTATTCGTTCTGAGACGACTTTGGATGTATATAAGCAGGGCATTCTAACATGCACAATGTTTGAATGTTGGGTGATTCAGTCAGCAGACGAATCAATATGATTGCTGCCATTGAGTAATAATCGCTGTGATATAATTCGCCACTTTGAAGACAATTAATGAGGAACATTCATGTCGGTTTACAGTACATCACAATTTAAAAATGGTTTGAAAATTATGTTTGATGGAGACCCTTTCAACATCGTCGAAAACCAAGAAGTTAAACCAGGTAAAGGCCAAGCCTTTAATCGGGTCAAAATGCGCAATTTAAAAACTGGTCGAGTGATAGAAAAAACATTCAAGTCCAATGAAAAGGTTGACGCTGCTGATGTGATAGATACCGAGATGCAATATTTGTATAACGATGGTGACTTCTATCACTTTATGGACCCAAACTCTTTTGAGCAATTTGAAGCCAGCGAAACAGCTGTGGGTGAAAATGCCAAATGGCTCAAAGAAGAAGACATCTGTATGGTTACTTTGTGGAATAATGTTCCATTAACAGTTGACCCTCCTAATTTTGTAGAATTAACCATTACCGAAACAGACCCGGGTGTTCGTGGTGATACATCAGGTGGTGGTAGTAAACCTGCAACCTTGGAAACAGGGGCAGTTGTTAATGTACCCTTGTTTGTTCCTCAAGGTGAAGTCATTAAAGTGGATACCCGTTCTGGTGAATACGTGAGCCGTGTCAAAAAATAACTCAACGCCGGAGAATACAGCGTCTAATAATTTAGGCTCTTGGCGTTTTAATGGTCCGTTGTGTTTGTTAAAGCAACGGGCTTTTTTATTGTCTTCAATTCGTGGTTTTTTTGCAGCTAAAAGTGTACTAGAAGTAGAAACCCCTATATTATCTTCGGCAGCCAATACTGATGTACAAATCGGAACGCTCTCTAGTCAGTCTATTGTAGAGAGCAAAGAACACTCTTATTTAAGAACTTCGCCAGAGTTTTTTCACAAAAGATTGTTGGCCAGTGGTGCAGGCGATTTGTTTGAAATTGCCCGAGTGTTTAGACGTGATGAGAGGACGCAACTACATAATCCAGAATTCACTCTGCTGGAATGGTATCGTTTGGATTTCGATATGCATCAGTTAATGGATGAAGTGATTGAACTAATACAGTACTTACGAGTTCAGTTGGGGGGGGCTGAGCTGACTATTGAGTCAACCAGCTACCAAGAGCTGTTTGAACGATATGCCGGTTTTAACCCTTTTGATATCAGCCTTAGTTCAATACAGGACCAGTGCCAGGCTCATGGTTATACAGGCAGTGATTTGAGTCGCACTGAGGCTTTAGATTTTATTTTTTCCATTGTGATTCAACCGCAGCTTAATATGACCCAAAATACTGAAGAGGGAAATCAAGCTGTTGATAATAACCAACAAGCAATGGGGCTGATGATTTATCATTTTCCAATTGAAATGGCAGCTTTAGCCCAAGCCCATGCGGAGTTGCCAGATCGCTGTTTGCGCTTTGAATTTTTGTGGGGCGGTGTGGAATTGGCCAATGGTTATCAAGAACTCACTGACGCCATAGAACAACAACAACGTTTTGAACAAGATAATCTTACCCGTTTAAAATTGGGTAAGCCAACACTGCCAATTGATCAAAATCTAATTACTGCGATGACTCAGGGGCTTCCAGAGTGTTCTGGAGTTGCCTTAGGGGTTGAGCGTTTAATGATGTCTCTACTGGGGTATCAAAGCATTGATGAAGTGATGGGTTTTATGGCCGAAAATAGCTGAGATAAGATCTTAGCATGATTTATTTAGTGGTTTCTGGTTGTTTAAAAAAGATCAAACTCACGCTTATGCACTTAACTACTGTTTCATCTTTAAGTCAGGTGAATAAGGTGGTATTCCAAAATTATTATGTGTTATGCCTGTTAAAATCAACTGTAAACACAACGCAGTCATCCTTAGGCGAAGCATATAGCTTCAATCGAACTATTTAATAAAAAAAGCTAAAACAACTTTTTGCCTAATAAAATTGAAAAAGACATAGGGATGTATTTTGATGTATAAACTTTGAGGTTTCTTTGATATTGCTTATGTCATGCTTTCAAAGTGGATCCCGGAATCTCATACCAATTAATCAAATCAATACAGTGGACAGTACATTCAAGTTGGCTGGTTCAATCTAACCGGGAAATTCGTCCGAGGACGACACCTTGTAAAGTTTGTATATCGCCTGAAACGCCAGCCAAAAATAACACAGCTGTTCACAACTCGCTTGTTTTGCTGTGGTATCTGATTAATAAGAGGATAAACTTCTGATATGTAATTCATAACCACCAAGTAGCCACACTGGATATCATTATGGCGCCAATAAAATTCAACTTTAGCCCTTGTTTGATCATACTTTGAATCGGTACGCGTTCAGAGCCAAAAACGATGGCATTGGGAGCAGTGGCCACTGGGAGCATAAATGCACAACTGGCGCTGATGGCAGCTGGTATCATAATTTTCAGGGGATCAACGCCCATGGCTTCAGCAGCCGACATCAATACTGGCATCAATATGGCTGTGGTTGCGGTGTTACTGGTTAATTCAGTCAAGAATGTAATGACCAGACAAATAGTTAATATTAAAACAAATAGATGCACGTCATGCAAAAACATTAACTGATCAGCCAATAAAGCGCTTAAACCTGTGCTTTTAAATGCAGCTGCGATCACCATCCCCCCAGAAAATAACAGTAAGACGCCCCAAGGAATGGTGTTAGCGGTGTGCCAAGTGAGTAATTTGTTGTTTGTTGATTTATTTGACTTATTCATGCCATCTGAGATCAAAAACAAAGCCACCACACCCAACAAAGCCACCGATGCGTCATTCGCATAAGGTAGGTCCAGCCAACTTTTCCAGCCACCAAAAGGTGCAGTACGTGTTACCCATAATAAGGCAGTGATTGCAAACACCCAAAGGGTGCGTTTTTGTGCTGTGTTTAAAGGTTGTTGCTGCAAATTGTGGCTGATAGAGAGCTGGGTATTGACTTGTGAAACCAATAACCAAATCATTACTGGGAAAAATAAAGTTACCATAGGAAAAACCTGCTGAATCCAAGCCAGAAAGCCCAATTCGTTGCCAGTGCCACCTTGGTAATTTTGGATCATAATTAAATTAGGTGGGGTTCCAATTGGAGTTAAGGTACCGCCAATGCTTGCTGCATATGCAATACCCAATAACAGTAGGGTGGCAAAGTGTTTATCTTGGCTGGTTCCAAGAATGGCAATGGCAATCGGCAGTAACATCAAAGTGGTTGCAGTATTAGATATCCACATGCTCAACAAGAATGCTGTGAGCATAAAGCCAACGATGATTTTTTTTGGATTGTCGGTTCCAATTGCGGACAGTATTTTATGGGCCAAGTATTGGTGGGTATTGTTTTGTGACATAGCCGTAGACAGTAAGAAACCGCCCAGTAATAAAATAATTAATGGGCTGCCATAAGCTTGCGCCACTTCTGTTGGTGTTATGACGCCTAGTAATGGAAAAAGTGAAATGGGAATCAGGGATGCCACTGGAATGGGTATCCATTCGGTCACCCAAAAAATGGCTGTGGTACTGGTTATCATTAAGGTGATAAATTGTGCAGTGTTAATTAGTTCTTGCCATTTAAGTACAAAAACTAACAAGTAAACAAGGATAAATATGCTGATTTTTTTTATGGACATGAGTTCGATACTGTTGCGTATGTTTTATGGCTGAAATTAATGTTTTTTTAATATTTAAGCTTGTAATCTTACTGCAATAAAATTTATGATGTTAGGGTTTATTAATTTGGGGACACAAATGAAGCTTAAACCTATCCTACTGACTTTAACATCGATTGTGTTGTTACAAGCTTGTAGCAGCAGTAACGATTCACCCAGAGCAGTTGACGTGCCGCCAGTGGTTACACCTGGCGGCAATCCTGTGACGGGTGTTATTGAGGCCACTTTTAATCCGGCATCAGGTGACCCTACTCAGGTGCCCATTCCTACCAATTTATTTTTATCGGGTACCACGGATTTAACTTTGAATATTCCAGTGGCTGACCCAACCGATTTTTCAGATCCTTTGGTGGCGTTGAATGGTTTAGATGGTTTCAGTACCGTAGCACCTTGGGCAACTAATTTTTCTGTCCCTGTTGCTGCAGCCTCAGTCAACCCGAGTAGTGTAAAGGTTTATGAAGTGGCGCTCACTGGCCCGGGTGGGGGCGTGACGATGATTAATAATGAATTGATATTTGGTGTGGATTTTGTTGCCGCTGCCAATGGCAGCAGTATTGCGATTGTGCCACTCAGACCATTGAAGCAAATAACTTCTTATATGGCTGTTATTACCAACGGTGTGCAAGACGCCAGTGGTAATCCAGCAACACCTTCACAAACTTACTTTTTAACCAAAAGAACATCGCCGCTGATTGATGACAACGATAACAGCACCGATCCGTTAATTGGTGATGCCACAGCTAACGCATTAGAACCACTACGTAAATTAACCAATTCACAAGAAGCCGCAGCGGCCTCACAAGGTGTTGATCCAAGCAGTATTGTGTTGTCTTGGACGTTGACCACCCAGTCAATCACTCCGGTTTTATCAGCAGTCAAAGACATCAGTGCACCAGGTGCGTCAACTTTGGCACCGTCTGGCCTATCAACAGCAGCTGTTGGTGGAGCAGGTATTGCTGATATCTATATTGGTACTTTAACCTCACCTTATTACTTAAGTGCACCAAGTGCAGCTAATCCTGTGGCGCCCTTAAATCAATTTTGGCAAGCGGCACCTGGTGCTTATGTAGCACCATTTAATGCTTTGCCGTTAGATCCTACTTCGACCAATTTAACTTTAGCCAACCCTATTCCGGTAGCTACAAGCATGCAAAATTTACCTGTGCTGATGACAGTGCCAAATGCTGGCTCTGGTCAAACCAAGCCTGAAGCGGGCTGGCCTATCATGATATTTCAACATGGTATTACCAGAAACAGAACCGATATGTTGGCAGTGGCTGATACCATGGCCTCTATTGGTTTCGCAGTTGTGGCCATTGATCTAGCCTTGCACGGTGTCACTGATGTGACCAACCCTTTATATATTGGTAATTCACCATTTGGTGCGATTGCATCTGAAAGGACTTTTGATGTTGACTATACCAACAATGAAACAGGTGCCCCAGGTCCTGATGGAGTGATCGACAGCTCAGGTGCTCATTTTATTAACTTAGCCAGTTTGTTGGTCTCGCGGGACAATAACAGACAAGGTGTTGCTGATTTGTTTACCTTAACTGAAACCGTTCCATTTATGGATATCGATGGTGATGGAGCTGGTGACTTTAATGAAGCCAATATCACTTTCGCTGGTCAATCATTAGGTGCTATTACGGGCGTTAATTATTTGGCATTTGCTCCTAACGTGCAAAGTGCTGTGCTTTCAGCACCAGGTGGAGGTATTGCTAGCTTGTTGATTGGTTCTCCAACTTTTGGCCCCCGTATTATTGGTGGTCTTGCTGCAGCTGGTGTAGAGCAAGGTACTGCGGCATTTAATTTGTTCGTGTTGGCCACTCAAACAGCCATTGATTCAGCTGACCCTATAAACTTAGGTGGTTTTGCATCTTTGCAGAATAATATCCTGGCACATGAAATATTGGGTGATCAAGTCATAACTAACACTGTGCCTGGAGCTCCGCTTTCAGGAACAGAACCGTTGTTGGCATCTATGGGGTTAACATTTTATTCAGAGTCAGCCTTTAACCCTGAAGGTTTAGATGCAGCGCTTAGATTCACCGAGGGTGATCATGGCAGTTTATTGAGCCCAGCAGCTTCAGTAGCAGCAACTGTAGAAATGCAATCTCAGATGGCCGCCTTCCAGGCAACTGGAGGAACCACCTTGAATGTTACAAACACCGATGTGGTTCAATAAGGAGATGGTTATGAAAAATACAATTAAAACAGTTCAAGCAATGGCACAAAATAACAGAAAATTAAAAGTGAAACCTTTAAAAATGGCATTGATGACAGCAGCCCTAGGTGTTTCTGGATCTGCCATGTCGTTTGAAATATTTAACAATGGTGATTATTCTTTTAACATTGATACAACAGTTTCATTGGGAGCCTCATGGCGAATAGCAGATCGTGATAATCGTTTGATCGGTAAGAGTAACGTAAATCGTTTTGTTTCGCTTGCCTTTGATCCGGTAACAGGTGCTCCAATAGGTTCTAGCTCTCTGGAAAGTAGAATCGCAGCACCTGGTCGTTGGTCTATTAACTCAGATGATGGTAACTTGAATTATGATCAGGGCGATTTGATCAGTAATGCACTTAAATTTACTTCAGACCTTGCTTTTGCTGGCCCAAGCTGGGGCGCATTTATGCGGGTGACAGGTTTTTATGATTTCGAAAATGCAGATAATGACAATTTATCCAGAACAGCCAGAGAATTTGTAGGTGAAGATTACCGTTTATTAGATGCCTATGTTTATAAAGACTTTAATATTGGTGACCAATTCGCCTCAGTCAGATTAGGGCGACAAGTAGTCAGCTGGGGTGAGTCAACCTTTATTCAGCAAGGTATCAATGTCATCAATCCAATTGATGTATCAAAAATTCGTGTCGCAGGCGCAGAGCTGAAAGAAGCTTTCTTGCCGATAGACATGATTTCGTTCTCAACCAGTATCACTGATAATCTGTCTTTAGAAGCGGTTTATATGTTTGAGTTTGAGCAAACAGATCCAGATCCAGCGGGTACTTATTTTTCTAACAATGATTTTGCCACGCCAGGTGGAGAATATGTGGCTTTAGGTTTTGGTATCGTACCTGAGTTAAGTGGTTTGCCAGCTGGTACCTGTACACCTCAAAACTTCTCTCAACTGGATCCAGTTAGTCAAAATGTATGCAACTTTTCAATTGGTCGTCGAGCGACACCAGCTACTGACGATGATGGTCAGTTCGGTATAGCATTGCGTTATTATGCCGAACAGCTCAATAACACAGAGTTTGGTTTATACTATTTGAATTACCATTCAAGGTTACCCTTAATCAGTGGTTATGCTTTGGGTCAACCTGGTGTTGGCTTAGGAGTAACTTCCCCAAGTTCTGGTTCTTATTTTACAGAGTTTCCAGAAGACATTGACTTGTATGGTTTGAGCTTTAATACAACCATCAATTCATTGGGAGTATCATTACAAGGTGAGTTATCTTATCGTGATAATGTACCATTACAGATTGATGATGTTGAAGTATTGTTTGCTGCATTATCACCTTTAAATGGGGCGATTCCTGCACCATATGATCAGTTTCTTTCTCAATTGGGTAACTTTGCTCCAGGTGATTACATCCAAGGGTGGGAAAGGCATGAAGTTTCTCAATTACAATTTACAGCCACTAAACTGTTTGGACCCAATGATTTTTTTGGTACTGATCAGATTGTGTTGTTAGGTGAAGTTGGGTTTACTCATGTTTGGGACTTACCTGGCCAAAATGAACTTAGATATAATGGCCCGGGTACTGATACTGGAGGTGGTGTAAGTACTGAGACCGGTGGTACCAGTAGAAACCCGGTGACAACAAGTTCTGATTTTTTTGCCACTCCATTTTCTTGGGGTTACCGTTTAGTTACTCGATTTGATTACAATTCGGTGTTTGGTTCTTCATGGAATCTATCGCCTAGATTGGCCTTTAACCACGATGTCAACGGCACCACGCCAGGGCCTGGTGGGAACTTTATAGAAGGTAGAAAGTCTTATACCATAGGGGTGAACGGTATTTATCTTGAAAAGTGGAGCGCAGATTTAAGCTACACTGGTTATTCAGGAGCCGGAATCCAAAATCAAATCTTTGATCGAGACTTTGTGGCGTTCAACGTTAAATACTCGTTTTAATAACAGAGGGACAAACATATGAAATTATTTAGAAAAACAATGCTTTCCACGTTAATAGGGATGACAGTCGTGGCAGGTTCTGCTCAGGCGGGTCCAAAACCGGGTGAAATAGAGCGTTTATCAACAGACCTAACCCCTGTTGGTGCAGTTCGAGCAGGTAATGCGGAGGGAACCATTCCAGCTTGGACTGGAGGTATCACATCATCACCAGCAGGTTATCAAGTAGGGGATCACCATCCTGATCCGTTTGCAGATGATAAGGTGTCTTTTACCATCAATGCATCCAATTACAAAGAACATTCAGACAAACTCTCTGTCGGCCAAATGGCAATGTTTGAGCGTTATCCAGAAACTTTCAAAATGGATGTATACCCAACTCGAAGATCAGCCTCTTTTCCTGAAAGAATTTATGAAAAAACCATGGAAAACGGTAAGACAGGTACATCTGTTGCGGATGGTGAAGGTGTAACTGGCGTGGCAGAAGGGTTTCCATTTCCATTTCCAGAGAGTGCTTATGAGTTGATTCTAAATCATAAATTAAAATATAAGGGTTCTGGTGGTGTTCGTTATAACAACCAAGTGGCTCCTAATAACAATGGTAAATACACTCTGGTTCGTCTTCGAGAGGAACTGTATGGCAAATATTACGTGCCTGGAAATACCATTGAAGATATAGATAACATCTTGTTGTATTTCTATCAAGTGGTTGAGTCACCAGCCCGTTTGGCTGGTCGGGTGTTGTTAGTTCATGAAACAATGAATCAAAAAGAAACACCTCGTCAAGCATGGATATATAACCCAGGCCAACGTCGTGTTAGGCGAGCACCTAATGTGGCGTATGATAACCCTGGAACAGCATCCGATGGTTTGAGAACCAATGACATGACAGATATGTTTAATGGTGCTATGGATCGTTTTACTTGGGATTGGACTGGAACCAAAGAAATGTATGTGCCTTATAACTCATACAAAGCCCACAGTTTTGATTCTAAAGTTGAAGACATGGTTAAGCCAGGTCACTTAGATCCAAGTTATATGCGTTATGAATTACATCGCGTACATGTGATTGAAGCCAATCTGCGTGATGGTTTTAGACACATTAACAGCAAGCGGACATTCTACTTAGACGAAGATAGTTATCAAATTTTGTTAACTGATCATTATGACAGACGTGGCGAGTTGTGGCGTTTTTCAGAAGCTCACAGTATTAATTACTATGAAGTGCCAACTTTTTGGTCAACCATTGAAACACATCATGATTTGCAATCAGGTCGTTATGTTGCTGTTGGTTTAGATAATCAAGATCAAGTCAACACTTTCAATACGCCATTGAGTGAGAATAACTATACACCAAGTGCATTACGTAAACGTGGAAGACGCTAATCTGTGCCAAGTATGATTTTTACTGGCAGTTGAAGTTTTAAACAGAGGCCATGAGTGTTGATCACACTCATGGCCTTTTTTTTGGGTGAATTATGAAGAAGTTGTATTTAAAAGTTTTAATCTGTTTTAGCTTGTCATTATTTTTCAATGTGTCATGGTCGCAACAAAGAGCTGAGGTATTGCCGTTGGCTGATAAATCATTGATGCTTTCAATCACCAAAGTAGGAGATTCCAATAACTCTTTAATTATGGTGGGTGAGCGTGGCCATGTCCTTAAAAGTGAAAATGGTGGCCAACGTTGGCGTCAGATTGAAAACATACCGGTTAATATCGCTTTAACTAAAGTGGTTTCAGTTAATAACCATGTTTGGGCAGTAGGTCATGATGCAACCATCATTCATAGCTCTGATGCAGGAGAAAACTGGGCCTTGCAGTTTTATGATGCGGAACGTGAGGTCCCTTTCTTGTCGGCTTATTTTATCTCTGAGACTACTGGTTATGTGATAGGAGCTTATGGAACCATTTTTTCTACAACAGATGGTGGAAAGAGTTGGAAAGAAGACTTGATAGATGAAGAGTTGGATTACCACCTCAATGACATCACTCGAGGTCCAGACGGTCATTTTTACATAGCAGCAGAGGCTGGTTATTTCTTCAGAAGTATGGATCAAGGTAATACTTGGGAAGCGATTGAATTGCCTTATATGGGATCTATGTTTGGAGTGGTGGCTTTACAAAACAGCATCGTTTTATATGGTTTACGTGGTAATGTTCTGGTAACAGAAGATCAGGGCGAAAATTGGGTGGAAATTAAAGCTGAAAACCCAAATAATTTATTTGGTTCCACAAAACTTTCTGATAACAGGGTTTTGATTGTTGGGGCCAATGGCGCATTGTTGGTCTATACAAATCTATCACTGAACCCATTCAAAGGGATTGACTCTGGTGATGATTATGCTGATGTGCTGGTGGTCGGAGAACAAGCAATCTTGGTCGGTGAGACAGGATATAAAATTCAATCTATACAACAATAAGGGGGAGCTGAAATGAATCAAAATACTGAAAAAACTAGATTCGCAGCGGCCTGTGAATCCATCTTATTCAGCAGTAAAAAAATAATTTTATTGCTGTTGGTGATCATGACATTTGTGATGGCTTATTTTGCCAGTCAATTGAAAGTTGATGCTGGCTTTGAAAAACAATTGCCACTAGATCATGAATACATGCAGACATTTATGGAGCATGAAAAATTCCGAGGTGCTAACCGTATATTGGTGTCTATCATGGATGATAGTGGCAATATGTTCAACCAACAATTCTTTGATAAATTAGAGCAAGTAACAGATGCTGTGGTATTTATTCCTGGCGTGAATCGAGCAAGTGTGAAATCAATTTTCACACCCAATGTTCGGTTTGTAGAAGTGGTTGAAGATGGTTTTGCAGGTGGTAATGTGATTCCAGCTGATTTCAGTCCTTCAGAAAAGATGTTTGAAACTGTTCGTGGCAATATTGTTAAAGCAGGTGTTTTGGGTCGTTTAGTTGCTGAAGATTTCAACGGCGCAATGGTATGGGCTGACTTGCAAGAAAGAGACCCACAAACAGGTGAAAAAGTTGATTATCAAAAAATTGCCAAGCAGTTGGAAGCCATCCGTACTGATTATGAAGGTAGTGGACAAACTGTGCACATTATCGGTTTTGCCAAGATAGTTGGTGACATAGCAGAAGGCGCTAAATCTGTATTGTATTTCTTTGCTTTAGCGATCTTTATTACCGCAGTTTTATTATATTGGTATTCGAAAAACTGGAAACTAACTTTATATCCTATTCTGTGTTCATTGGTGGCAGTAACCTGGCAATTAGGTTTATTAAAATTAATGGGAATGGGTATTGATCCGATGAATATTTTAACGCCGTTCTTGGTGTTTGCTATTGGCGTCAGTCATGGGGTACAAATGATATCAGGATGGACTGATCAGATGGTACACCAATCAGATAAAAAATGCCCCGATTCAGCTGCCAGAGCAGCCTTTTGTGCGCTTTTGGCACCGGGTGCTATTGCATTATTATCTGATACCATCGGTTTTGCTACCATTTACTTCATCAATATTGAGATCATCCAAGAACTGGCCATTACTGCAACAGTTGGTGTGGCGTTGATCATTATTACTAATTTGATTTTACTGCCGTTATTGTTATCAGGTATCAAGATGAAGAATTATGATGCCTTTTGCTCCAAATTTGATGGCAGTAAAAGTAGTTCAGGTATATGGAATGGTATTGCTGGTTTTGCTAAAAATCCATTGGCTACAGTTGCTATTTTGGTTACTTTGGGTTTATTTGCATTTGGGTATTTCAAAAGTCAAGAAATGCAAATTGGAGACTCGCAAGCAGGTGTACCAGAATTAAGACCTGATGCGCGATATAACCAAGATGCGATGAAGATCAGTACTGAATTTTCTCTGGGTGTTGATATGATTAACGTCATAGCTGAAACTTCACCAAACGCTTGTACAGAGAGCTACCAAGCCATGAGTAACATTGATCGATTTGCATGGCACATGTCAAATGTTGATGGCGTACAAAAAGTAATTACTCTGCCACAGTTTGCCAAAATGATCACTGCTGGTTGGAACGAAGGCAATATTAAGTGGCATGAATTGTCGAGAAACAATTACGTGATGCGACAATCGCTTTCGGGTATTGAAACGGATACAGGCCTGTTAAATCAAGACTGTAGTGTCATCCCAATTACCATCTTTACAGAGGACCATAAAGCCAGTACCATCAATAAGGTAATCACAGCAGTGAAAGCCTATCAGAAAAGTACACCTCACAAGCTTGATGAGGCAGGCGAGTTATTAGAAGGTGAAGTTAAATTTAGACTAGCTACAGGTAATGCAGGGGTAATGGCTTCGACCAATGACGTAGTTAAAGGTGCTCAAATGCCGATGTTAATCATGGTTTATGGCGCCATCATCTTATTGTGTTTAATTACTTTCAGATCAATCACTGGCACCATAAGTATTGTATTGCCTTTGGCATTGGTTTCATTGTTGGCATATGCTCTTATGGCTTTCTTGGGAATCGGTCTGAAAGTAAATACCTTACCTGTGGTTGCGTTAGGTGTTGGTATTGGTGTTGATTATGGTATCTATATATTTAGCCGGCTACAATCATTACTCAAATCAGGTTTCAGTTTATATGATGCCTATCGAGAAACATTGAAGCTAACAGGAAAAGCCGTGCTGTTTACGGCGTTAACTTTGGGTATTGGTGTTGGTACTTGGATGTTCAGTGATTTACAGTTCCAAGCTGATATGGGAATACTATTGGCCTTTATGTTTATCTTGAATATGGTAGGTGCATTATTATTATTGCCAGCATTGGCTTATTGGTTGATGCCAAAATATCGAAAAGGGATATAATACTGGGTTTTATTTAAAGCTTCGTATATGAGCATAACTTCAATTTTGCGCATCGATCATGATGGCAAGCCTCAGTGTTTGTACAGCTGCGATGCGCAAGGTGATAACTGGAAAACATCACAGGTTAATCAGTGGTCAAGCCAGTCATTGTCATTAGACGATTTATGTATTTTGGTTCCTGCTACATGGGTTTATCATAGCCACACTCAGGTGGCATCAAAAAATACCGAACTGCTGGCTAAGTCTATTCCATTTGCGATTGAAGAAGAACTGAGTAACGATGTTGAAGATAATTATTTCGCATTTAGATTGAATGAGGATGGTTCACAACATGTTATAGCGATTGAAAAAAATCATTTAGATCTATTGAATCAACAAATAGAGACTCACGGCTTAAGCGTTAAAGCCATCCACAGTGAAGTTGATTGGCTGCCTGTAAATGACGGAGAAGTCAGTATATGGTGTGATTCAGAAACAGCGTTGTTGAAATTAGATCAAAACGAGGCAATGAGGGTGACCAACTCACAAATCAATCAACTTTTACCTGTGTTTGCTCAAGATAAACAACTCATTAATTGCAATGATGATACTGTTTTTGATTACTCTGATTTACCTGTGGAAAATGGTTTGTTTGTAGCCGATTGTTGCCAATATTTATTGAGTCAAAATGCCATTAATTTGTATATAGATGAAATCAGAACAAAGCAGTCTGAAACATCTTCACAATCATGGAGAGGAGTCAAAATATTGCTTGGTTTGTTGGCAGTTAGTTGGATGCTGATCCAGGGAATTCAATGGTATGCTTTGAAACAATCTATTACAGAGATTAAACAACAACAACAAAACTTGTTGATACAGACTTACCCCAATGCAGTAGCATCTGAATTGATTGACCCTTTTGCAGCCTTACAATCAAGGCTAAAAATTAATAATGCCCAATCAACGAAAAACCAGAGTATTTTGATTAATGCGGTTGATAAACTGGGTCAAACTTTGAAACAACAAAAACTAATTAAGCTGAATGCATTGCGTTTGGTAGATCAGAAAATGGAGTTGCAGATTGCGGCACCTAGTATGACAATTATTAATGATTTTCATCAGTTACTACAACAATATGCCAATGATTACTCAGTTCAAATCGGGGTCAACGAACTGGCTGATGATAATACTTTTAAATCTATTTTAACCATGGTGCCAAGATGAACAAATTAGACTCGAATAAAGTAAGACTTGGTCAACAAAGACAAGGAGTTAGTCATGAATGAATCTACTGACAGCAAGTTGTCCGCTTGGTTCGCAGGTTTAAGTCAAAATGAGCAAAGGTTGCTTGCAATAGGTGGTTTGGTGGTTACTATGGCTTTGTTGTGGGTACTTGTGTACCTGCCAGTAGTGAATCATATAAACAGTCAAGTTACCATTAAAAATCGTTTACAAGAACAATTGACCAAAATGCAAAGTATGACTGGTGCTGTGGTTAGTGAGAATATGACTGCGGTGTTGCCTATGCCTGCTGGGGTTACCTTTTCTTCATGGGTAGATCAGCAGTTAAGGGTAGTTAACTTGCAAGAAATGGTTAATCGTACCGAGCCAATTGATGAAAATAGTTTGTCTATTTGGTTACAGGGTGTCCAGTTTGATCAGGTCATTGATTGGTTACAATCAATTTCAAAACAATATGCAGTACAAGTGGATCAGATTGATATTAATGTGGTCGATTCAGCTTTGGGTTTAACCAACATCAGAATGAGGTTAGTGAAATAATGTTAAGTGCCAGTGATAGATTCGGTAAATTGATTAAATTTATTTTTATATTGTTAATATTTGCAGTGATAGCAGTGGCTGTAACTCCTTTGAATTTGTATTATGACCACATTCAAAAATACGTTAAACCGATCGGCTTATCTGGTATCAGTGGCAGTGTGGTGAAAGGCAGCGCTGATTCATTGAGCTATTTATCTGGCCCCTTAGGTCAAGCAGAGTGGTTTTTGTATCCCAAGTCGTTGAAAAGTGTTGCTGGTAAGGTCAGGGTTTATAAGCCTAACTATGATTTGACGTTTGATCTGCGTAAAGTCACTCCAGAAACTCAATCATTTAATCAAGTAAATGGTTTTTTGGATTGGAAATTGATCAAACCATTTTTGCAAATGCGTTATGGCCAATTTGAAGGTTACGCGCAAGTAGATCTTGGGCAAGTAGAATACAATAAAGCCAATGGTTTTGATCGCATTGAAGGAAGTATCACGCTTAAAGATTTTAAACTATTGACGCCGTCCATCAAAGACCTTGGAACAGTTACCTTAGATTTTGATACAAAAAAAGTAGGTATGATTGCTGGTAATTTCAGTAGCCAATCAAATGCATTAAGCGTATCCGGTGTATTGGTTATACAGCCACATCGATGGCAGTTGAATCTGGACATTGTCCCCAAGGCGGGGCATTTTGAATTGGATGCCGTATTAAACTCTGTGGGTGATGCCAGAAGAGGAGGAGGCCGCAAATTGAACTTAGCCGGTTTTTATTGAGTGTTGTTGTTTCTTAAACTTGTTGTTCAATAAAATCCACAGGCCAAAAGCAATGATAGGTAGGGTTAAGATATGACCCATGGTCATCCAGTCAAATGCAATGAATCCGCGATTGGCATCAGGTTCCCTAAAAAATTCAACCATAAATCTTGCTGTTCCATAACTGAGTAAAAATGCGGCAGAAACAGTGCCTCTTTTTTTTGCGAAGTGTGCCACAACCCAAACGACAATAAAAGTGATTAAACCTTCTCCAATGGCTTCATACAGCGCGGATGGATGCCGAGCAAAGACATTAAATTGTCCTTGTTCATATAAATTTTGCCACTGTCCTTGTTCCATATTGCCAGGTTGTAAATGAGTGGGTAAAGAATCAGGAAAAAGCATAGCCCAAGGTTTTTGGGTTAAGCGTCCCCAAAGTTCACCATTAATGAAATTGCCTAACCGAACTGACAAAATACCGGTAGGCACCAAAGGAGCAATGAAATCACTTATTTCAAAAAATGTTTTTTTACTTTTGTTTTTGAAATATAACATAGCCAATAGTACACCAGCTAACCCCCCATGAAAAGACATGCCACCTTCCCATACCCGAAATGGTAAAAAGAGATCATCTGTTAGTGGTACATCGTTGTAGAACAAATACCATCCAAGTCGGCCACCTACAATAATACCAATGGCACCATAAAACAAAAAGTCTGACAGTTGTTCGCTGTTCCATGAACTGGGGTAATGTTTTAATCTGTAGTGACCCAGCAAATAATAAAAACCAAAACCAATTAGATATGTAATGCCATACCAATGAATACTCAACGGTCCCAAAGACAGGAAGACTGGGTCGAAATCTATAACTGGAAAATGGTTAGCCATGGGGTGAAAAACAGTTGCTTCAAAATTAACATTATATTCTGTGAATGTTAAATTGTCGCAGGTAAATTTATACGGATAGTGATTTTTTATTGCTTTTATAGAGTAGTTAAGAAGCTATGTTTCAACGCTCATATGAATGCGCCATTATGTTAAGATAATAGGGGACGTGTTGGGACACGTTGAAACACCAATAACTTGGTATATTTCATGCTGCTGAGTTAAGAGTCAATAGGCTTAAACATAGACAATAGACTTTAACAAAAGTCTGGTCATATAAAAAAAGAGGAAAATTTATGAATCAAGAAATAATCCCACTGATTGTGGGTGGTTTTGGGCTGTTCATGGCATTGGTTATCTATGCTTTGGTCAGCAAAATGCCGGCAGGTGATGGTAAGGTCAGAGAAATTGCACAAGAAATTCACGAAGGTGCGATGGTATTCATGCGCCGAGAATATACTTTGTTGATGATATTCGTGGTGGTCATCCTGGTTGGCTTATATGTCGGTTTTGGTGATTGGCATACACCCTTTGCATTTGTTTTGGGTGCATTTTGTTCTGGTATAGCAGGTTATTTTGGTATGTTTTCAGCTACCAAAGCCAATGTCAGAACAACAGTTGCTGCCAATGAACATGGTGCTGCCAAAGCCTTGTCAGTGGCCTTTTATGGTGGTTCTATCATGGGTTTAACCGTCGCAGCTATGGGCTTGCTGGGTTTAGGAGCCTTGTATCTGATGTTTGGCGGGGACCCTCATACGGTTGAATCCATCCATGGTTTCGGAATGGGTGGATCAGTGGTTGCTTTGTTTTCTCGTGTTGGTGGCGGTATATTTACCAAAAGTGCTGATGTTGGTGCTGATTTAGTTGGTAAGGTTGAAGCTGGTATTCCTGAAGATGACCCTCGAAACCCTGGTGTAATTGCTGATAATGTTGGTGATAATGTTGGTGATGTGGCAGGTATGGGATCTGACATATTTGAGTCTTATTGTGGTTCAATGATTGCTTGTATTGCCATTGCTTCGACCATGTCATTAGGTTTGTATTCACAAATAGCCGAACGCCAACAAGATTTGATGTTTTTGCCATTGGCTTTGGCATCAACTGGTTTGATCTGTTCAATTTTGGGTATTTTCTTGGTTAAGTTGTTTTCCAGTAAAAAACCTGATGTTGCATTGCGGTTTGGTACCATGGGAGCCACAGTGTTGTTTATCGTTGCTGCTTATATAACCACATCTACTTTGTCCATTCAAAGCACTGTTTGGCAATGTGTGGTATTGGGTGCAGTGGGTGGTATGCTGATAGGTTTAGTTACGGAGTATTATACCGGCGGCAAACCGGTCAGAGAGATTGCTAAAGGCGGAGAAACGGGTCCAGCTACTGTGATGATTTCAGGTCTTGCTGTGGGTATGGAATCGGTTGTGATACCAGTTATTACCTTAGCAGCTATTATTTTTGGCACTTCATTGATTTTACCAGCTGGGGCTGGTGTTTACGGCGTAGGTATTGCTGCAGTAGGTATGTTGGCAACGGTAGGGATTACCATGGCGATAGATGCATATGGCCCAGTTGCTGACAATGCAGGTGGTATCGCAGAAATGGCTGGATTAGGTGAAGAAACCCGTGAAATTACGGATGGCTTAGACGAAGTAGGTAACACCACCGCGGCTATTGGCAAAGGTTTTGCTATTGGTGCAGCGGGTTTGGCTGCATTGGCAATCATTGCTGCTTTTATTCAAGTTATTTCGAGCGAAGTCCAAGGATTCGCATTGGATATAGCCAACCCCCAAGTTTTGATGGGTATGTTCTTGGGTGGTATTTTTCCATTCATTGTAGCAGCCATGACTATGAGGGCTGTGGGAGATGCGGCTTTTGATATGATCAAAGAAATTCGACGTCAATTTAAAGACATTCCAGGTCTAATGGAAGGCACCGCGAAGCCTGACAGTAAGAAATGTGTAGATATTGCCACCCAAGCGGCTTTGAAACGCATGATGGCACCAGGGGCATTGGCTGTATTGGCTCCAGTGGTTGTGGGATTCGGTTTAGGTGCAGCGGCACTTGGCGGTATGTTGGGTGGTGCCCTGATCACCTGTGTATTGTTGGCTTTAATGATGGCGAATGCTGGGGGAGCTTGGGACAATGCCAAAAAGTACGTTGAAAAAGGTAACTTAGGTGGTAAAGGCTCAGATGTGCACAAAGCTGTGGTTGTTGGGGATACAGTTGGTGATCCATTCAAAGATACTTCAGGGCCCGCCATGAATATTTTGATTAATGTAATGGCGATAGTGTCATTGGTAATTGCCCCTCTTTTGGCTGAAATGCCTTATGGTTTATTTGGTTAGGAAATACTAAGGAGATTCCTGTCTCCTTAACTGCCCTTGTAAAAGCCCCAAAAGGGGCTTTTTTAATCGCCAAATATATTTACTTGCGTTAAGATTATTAAACATGAGTTATCACACCAAAAAATATCAACCCGGGGAAATCATTTTTCATGGTGGTGACACTTCTAACTGTGCCTATATCATAGAGGAAGGTCAGGTAGAGATATTTGTTGAATCTAATCAAACGATTATTGATATTCTGAGTGAAGGTGAATTGTTTGGTGAAATGGGTGTGTTGGATCAATCACCCAGATCAACTTCGGCAAGAGCCCTTACCCCATTGACTTTATTGGAAGTCAAAACTGAACAAATCACCAATCGTTTGGCAGAAAGTGACCCCATTGTTAAAGCATTGGTTGGTGTATTGTTAAAAAGATTTAGATCAATGCTACCTAACCAAGGCCTGAGTGATGGTAAAAGCAATTTGTTGGATCAAGTGACATCAGTGATTGAACAAACAGGATTTTCAAAGTTTAAACTTGAGAGTGAACTGCGTAGTGCCATTAATCAAGGTGAAGTGCAAACTGTTTTTCAACCTATCAGTGACATTCAAAGCAGTCGCATCGCTGGTTTTGAAGCTTTAAGTCGTTGGAGTCATCCCGAGCGAGGTTTTATTTCACCGGTGGAATTTATTGCTTTGGCCGAAGAGACTGACTTGATTATTGAAGTCGGAGACTTGGTGTTTAATCGTGCCATAGAAATGCTCGCAAAGCTACCGGAACATGTTTTTATCAACATCAACGTCTCATCTAAACAATTAGATGATGATCAATTCCTTAATCGAATTTTGAAGAAGGTTAATGCCAGCAATATCAATCCTAAACGATTAAAACTCGAAATTACTGAAACCATGGTAGTAGATTTTAATTTGGCTAAAAAATGGATTGAAAAATGTAGAAAAATTGGTTTTCCAGTATGTGCTGATGATTTTGGTACTGGGCATTCAGGAATGGAACAATTGGTTGAACTGGATTTTGATGTGTTGAAAGTAGACCAAGTCTTCATCAGGAACATGTTTGAGAATAACCGATATCAGAGTATTTTAAAAACAATTGCTGATATGGCTCAAAGTTTGAATACTCAATTAGTTGCAGAAGGGATCGAAAATGAAAAAGAATATGCTGTTTTAAAAGCGTTGAATTTTGATTTTGGTCAAGGTTATTATTTTGGTAAGCCTATGTCAAAAGATGACGCTTTGAAACTGAATTTTTAATCTCTAATAAAAGCACTTCATTTTTAACCGTATTTTGCTTACAATATATATGTGGGTAAGAAGTCGCTACATCTGTGGGATACGGTCAAAGTCCCGGTAGCGACATTGGGTGAATTCGTTTTTAAAACGATGAAGCCTTTGTTGGCCGGGTTATTAGGCTCGGCCAACCTTTTCAGCATTAAGTTATTTTCATTTTATTTAAACTAAACAGAAACTGAACAACATTGTTGTATTCAGATTTCGTTCATTGACAGCTGCATAAAATTCATTACATAGCACCAAACTGGAGAATATGATGAATAAAGTGATAACAATAACCGTAATGATTTGCTTGCCTTTTATGGCTGCTGCCAATAGATATAATAATGGCAGTATTAACTATGGAAAAGTGATTGAGGTAGAACCCATATATCAATCAGTTTCGATTCCAGAAGAGCGTCAAGTATGTGATCGACGTCAAAACAATCGGTACAACAATCGAAATCGCAGAGATGGTAACCATGCAGGACGAGCAATTTTAGGTGGTATCATTGGAGGCGCAATCGGTAATCGATTTGGTAGTGGTAGTGGCAGAGATGCATCGACAGCATTAGGTGTGTTGATTGGTGCTGGTATTGGTGCCAATAAAGGACATCATCACAACAAGCGTTATCGAAGCAACCGACGTAATTGTTATATTGAAACACATTACCGCGAAGAAGATCGTTTCATGGGTTATGACGTAACTTATGATTACAACGGCAATTTGTACCAAACCGAGATGCAAGAACACCCTGGTGATCGAGTCAGGTTACGAGTTAATGTTGATGTAGTTGATTGAAGAAATAAGAAATTAAGAAAAAAGGCGCGTGATGCGCCTTTTTTTATGCCCACAGGAAAACTGTGTGATGTTATTTTTAACAGCTTGTCACAAAATTGTCATGTTATTTAAACATCTAAAGCCAATCTTCAGGTTAAAATATAATTCCCAACAATCAAAATTTTGATTGCTAAATTTATTAAACCTTAATTGAATATATACATGACCGAAGAACAACGCTTAAATTCTGAACAAGCTAAAAAAATGTTGTTGAAACATACCGATCACAAGTTTGTGATGCAAAAGAAGAACAGTATTTCAAGTAAAGAACTGCTGAAATTATCTTATGCAGCTGGAGAGTATCCATATGATGAGAAAATAGAACTGATTGACTATGAAACTGAGAAGCATTTATTACAAACAGAATTGTTAAAGGTACAAAGTTGGGTGAAAGAAACAGGTCAGCGAATTGTTTGTTTATTTGAAGGCAGAGATGCAGCTGGTAAAGGTGGGGCGATTAAAAGATTTATGGAGCACTTGAACCCCAGAGCGGCACATGTGGTGGCATTAGAAAAACCCAATGAGCGTGAAAGGGGGCAATGGTATTTTCAAAGATATGTGTCACAATTGCCCACTCGAGGAGAAATGGCGTTTTTCGATCGCTCCTGGTATAACCGGGCTGGTGTAGAGCGTGTAATGAACTTTTGTACTGAAGATGAATATGAAGAGTTTATCAGGCAAGTTTTTCCTTTTGAACAGATGTTGGTTAATTCTGGTATTATTTTATTTAAATTTTGGTTTTCAGTAACTCGGCAGGAACAATTGCGTCGTTTTCACAGCCGTAAAAACGACCCATTAAAGCACTGGAAACTCAGTCAAGTTGATGTTGATTCATTGGATAAGTGGGATGATTATACCAAGGCCAAGAAAGACATGTTTTTTCATACTGATAACCCATTAACCCCTTGGACAGTAATTAAGTCAGATGACAAAAAGCGTGCGAGAATAAATTGTATGCGTTATTTTTTACATCACTTAGAGTATCCGAATAAAAATGAAGCCATTATTAAAGAATACAATACCAAGATAGTTGGTTCAGTTAATAAAATGTATCCTTACGCAACGTTAAAGGCCATGACTAATGACAGATAAAAAAAACGAAACGATGGTTGAACAATGCGAGCTCATTTTGCAGCAAGTTGAAAAACATGCAGCTTCAATAGAAAAAATGCACAGCAACATGCGTGATATGCATGAATACAACGAGAAGTTGCAAAATGATTTGAAAGCCATGGAACAGGAAGAAGTTCAGCAAAGACTGATTAAATTGGCAAGTAAGGCAGCTAGGAAAGCGGCAAAAAAGAGTATAGCTAAAGCCAGAATCAGGGAAGCGCTTAAAGACCAATAAGGTTTCTTCATTTTGAAAGGGTGCTCAAGCCAGCGATTTGAGCCCTCATTCAATGAAAATCTATAGCCGAATTTTCCCTTTAAAAAGCGAAAACATTTTTATAGATATTAAAAAATATATACCTAGCCAAGTCCGAATATTTAAGCAGTTAAAATCCCATAGTTATCATACGCAGTTGTTAGTCACAAAAACCTGTTATTAGTCACTTCTTGCTTTTGAACAGTGTTTTATGATTTATATTTTTCAAAAATTAAAATTAATCAAAGGAAAATATTTATGACCAAGAAAACTTTTTTTTTAACTCTGCTGCTGGTTTCTTTAGTTGGCTGTTCAATGACTCAATCAGCCAAACTTAAAGACATGGCGTTAATCAATGGAATTTCTTTCTATGATTCTGAGTATGACAATAATAATGCTGGCAACGGTTTTGTTGTAAATTTTGATGGAAAAAACTATGCAATAACCGCCAAACATGTGCTCTTGATAGCCAAAACAGATGAGATGAAATTTGTTGATTTAGAAGGGGAATTAAAGCACTGGAGAATGTATGCAAGAAACAATCCTGCTATTTACTTAACCATTGAGAAATTACTGAATAGTGATAAGAGTGAAAAGCTTGAATGGGAGTCGATGTCTGATGATTGGCTGGTATTTAGTATTAAAGAAAATAAAACTGGCTTTGAATCTTTAAGGTTCAGAGAAACTGCGTTGATCAAAGGAGAGTCTTTATATGCAATAGGTTGGACTTATCAAGACACAGGTGGTCCTCAGCGTATCTATCGATTTAAGTATGATGTAACCGAAGGTAATCTTCACACACTTGTACAAGTTAAAGGGCCAAAGGAATTGGCTGGGCTCAGTGGTTCGCCAGTAGTTGACCAAAACGGTTTATTGGTGGGTGTGGTTTCATCTGGCTGGGAAGATGAAGATACTAAGGTCTCATATTTGCAAGCCAGTAAAGCGAGTGATATCAAACGTTTTCTTGAAAGTTACTAAGTTCAGTTTAAAAGGCCCAATAACTCCTGTAACTGCTTATCCAGTCACAGGAGTGATGTACTAGCTGTATTAATTCAACTTCCATAATAAAAAAACAGAACCAATTAAAACAACTGGGGTCTTTTAGGATGTTAAAGATTTCAATAAGTATTAATTTTGATTAAATTGAAGCAAGTAAACATCGAAAAACCCAACGCACAAGTCATTTCTTTTACCAGTCTCACGTGGTTCATATTTGTGTTTTCAACTGCTTACTATTGTTATTTATATGGTGTGGTTTATGCTGAAAAAGATGATTTCAGTTGTTACATTAAGTGGGCTTTGTGGTCTTGGTGTATCTGGTTGATTCTTATCCCAGTTACTTATAAAAAAGTAGAGGTGAAATCTAAGGAAAGCACCAACAAAGATGTTTTGTCAGATCTTTATTCATTGCTTAAACTTGGTATTGTTCTTTGCATCATCGCTCTAGCGGTTCAATTAATAGGCACCTGGTTAATTGATGGTCATGTATTACAAGATGTTTTTTATTACCTGCCTACCAATATTAAAATATTCGTTATGACTGTCATGTTCGCCTTTGTTTTTATTAAAAAAGAAACTTTAAAAAAAGCCAGCTGTAATCAAGAGTCATTGAGGTGTTTGGATAATAAAAATGAAGATTCTTTGGTTTATGTAAATGACATAAAATGGTTAACTGCTTATGGTAACTATGTACAGATTTATACCGCTGATAGTGTTTTTTTGATGAGAGCAACAATGAAAGAGATGGACATAAAACTAGACAGTCAACAGTTCATCAGAATTCATCGTTCTCACATTATCAATAAATGTGTCATTAAAGGCATTAAAAGTAAAAATGGTCAAAGCATTTTAAACACCATTTGTGGCAGTCCATTACCGATTGGTCGAAGTTATAAAAGAAAATTAATTCAAGATCAATTAAAAAAAGCCAATTAAGGAATCTCTGGAAATCGCACAGAGCCGGATTTTAAAAAACATCTTCGGCGTATTGACTTTCATTAAGTGATGTCGTTCATCACAAAGTAAAGCCATCAGTCACAGATAACTATCACGCCTTTTCTAGTCAGCTATATTTAAAGTTGATTTATTAATGAGAAGAAAGGCTATATGTTTAAGTTTTATTTTATGTTTTGTTGTTTGTATTGTCTGCCATTGTTATCACAACAGCTACACACAAATAAACAATTGGATGCTGCGAAGATTGTTAACGATGTTGAGTTCATTATTGACGGTTATCTAGATGAATCATTTTGGCAATATGCCGAATCAATAGATCAGTTTCATCAAGTTCGTCCTAATGAATTTAAAAAACCAACTGAAAAAACTGAAGTTAAAGTGACTTATAACAATGATTACTTGTTGGTGAGTGCAAAGTTATATGAATCTGACCCTAATTTGATTGAAAGCAATCAATTAATACAAGGTAAAGACTATCCTTTTGATGATCGTTTTTATTTAATTCTTGATACGCTTGACAATCAAAAATCAGGTTATTTTTTTCAACTTAACCCTAATGGCATCCGGACAGAGGGGTTGTTGGATGAAAAAATTCTTCATGATGATTGGTCTACAATATGGCAGGGAAAAGCGCGGTTGGATGAAGCTGGTTGGGTGATAGAAATGGCTATACCGTTCAAATCTTTAAACTTCCCAAAAGACAGCAAAAATTGGGGTATTAATTTTGGACGAGTGATCGCCAGAAATAATGAGGTGATTAGCTGGTCGTCAGGTGGTAGCGATAATTGGGAATTAGCCCCTTCAGTCACAGGTTCAATCAATGGTATTACAGATATCCAGCAAGGTCTGGGACTGGACATTAAAGTGTCATCTTCTGTGACTCAATCGAATGGAAAGGAGGTTGACTCTGGTTTTGAACCTTCGTTGGATTTTTTGTACAAGCCCAATTCTTCTTTGAATGTTGCTTTAACTTTAAATACCGATTTTTCAGCAACCGAGGCAGATTTAAGGGTTTTGAATAATTCGCGTTTTTCCATATTTTTGCCTGAGAAACGAGATTTTTTTTTACAAGATGTGGATATTTTTGAGTTTGGTGATATTGAAGAAAATGGCAAGCCTTTCTTTTCAAGAACAATTGGCCTTAATGAATCGGGAGAGGCAATTAACTTGAACTTTGGCAGTAAAGTAACGGGTAGGACTCAGCGTTTAAATTATGGCTTTCTGGCTGTGGAGCAACAAGATAAAAACAACCCGGCCCAAAAACTATATGTGGGCAGGTTAACCACAAATATATCCTCAAATTCCAAAGTGGGTTTGATTGCAACTCAAGGAGACCCTTTGAGTGGGGCGCCCAACCGGTTAATGGGGGTAGACTATAAATACCAGAACAATGATGTTTTTAATCAAAAAAGCATTGATGGAGGGTTGTGGTATCAGAGAACGGATCAATCTGATGTCAACAACACCAATAACCAGGCTTATGGTGCATCATTGAGTTACCCCAATGATGACATGAGTTTCTATTTTACCACCACTAAAATTGAGGAAAGTTTTAACCCAAGTTTAGGTTTCGTGAACAGATCAGGTATTCATGAAAGTATCTTACAGGGCGGGTTCCAGTACCGTTTTAAAAGTGGTTGGCTGCTTAATTATTACCCTTGGTTGTATTTACGTTATGTCAACAACGACCAAAATAGTTTGTTAGACAAAGAACTGGAGATATACCCATTGGCATTCAGGAGTGTCCAGGGAGACTATGTTGAGATGGCGCATAAAGTAAAAACCGAAGTCTTGGATCAACCATTTCAACTGTTTTCAGAAATTGAAGTTGACGCTGGTAAATACAATTACAATTCAAGTCACATCTATTTCAGCAGTGCAAAGACCCGTGTTCTGAGTGTGGATTTATTTTATCAAACAGGAGGTTTTTATAATGGATATCTAAATCAGCAAAAACATTCGATTAATTGGCGGCCGAATAAGAACTTGTTTTTTTCTGCGGAATACAGTGCCAATGATATTAGCTTGCCGAATGATGCCATTCAAACCAAGCTGTTTAATCTGAGTCATGAAATTGCTTTTAACAGCAATTGGTCATGGTTAAGTGTTATTCAATATGATAATTTAAGTGACTCTATTGGCAGCAGTAGTCGCGTTCAGTGGAAGCCAAATGCCTTTTCTGAGTTGCACCTTACTTTTAATAGCACTCAATTTAAAACCAACCTTAATATGAGTCAATCAGATCAAAAAATCATAGCGGTCAAATACAGTCGCACCTTTAGGTTCTGATTGCGGTAGCTATGATTTAAGGATTGATCTGTGTGAAAAACCAGTTTTAGATTGATGAAAAGCTTGGGCTATTATTGTTTACATAACCCAAGCTTGATAGTTTAAAGAAGATTTTTAGCTGTATCGACAATTTTCTCTACAGTAAAACCAAAGTGTTCAAACAGCACTTTTCCAGGTGCAGACTCACCAAATGTATTTTGGGCGATTACTTGACCGTTTAAACCCACATATTTATACCAAAAATCACCTTGAGCTGCTTCAACAGCCACACGTTTGGTTACACTGGGGATCAGAACTGAGTCTTTATAGGCTTGATCTTGTTGTTCAAATGATTCTGCACAAGGCATTGAAACCAGTCTGGTTGCATGTCCTTGTTGGTTCAGTAAATTGGTTGCTTTTGCCGCTATGCCAACTTCCGAGCCAGTAGCAATGATAATCAGTTCAGGTTCTGTTTCTTCTGAATCAATTAATGTATAGGCGCCTTTGTAAATGTCATTAATTTGCGTTGAGTTACGAGCTTGGTGATCTACGCCTTGACGCGTAAATAACAAACAAGAGGGGCCGTCCATTTTTTCAACTGCACTTTGCCACGCTATTACTGATTCAACGGCATCACAAGGTCGCCACACATGCATGTTGGGTATCATTCTTAACGTCGGAGTTTGTTCAACTGGTTGATGGGTTGGCCCATCTTCGCCGACTCCAATAGAGTCATGTGTATAAACAAAAATATTACGGATTTTCATCAATGCTGCCATACGCAGTGCGTTTCTGGCGTACTCAGAAAACATCAAAAATGTGGCGCTGTAGGGTAATATTCCACCATGTAAAGTCATGCCATTGGTGATCGCACTCATGGCGAATTCTCTGACACCATAAGACATGTAGTTGCCTGAAAAGTCTCCATCGTTTATGGACTTTGAACCCGACCAAAAAGTATTGTTGGAGGGCGTTAAATCGGCCGAGCCACCAAAAAATTCGGGTAACAATGGCCCTAAGCCTTCTAATGCATGCTTAGAAGCTTTTCGGGTAGCCATTTGTGGTGCGTCATCAGCGGTTTGTTTTATGTAAGAGCGTATTGTTTCTGACCAATTGTCAGGAAGTTTTCCGTTGATTCGACGCAGCAACTCCCTTGCCAGTTTGGGGTGAGCAGTTTGATACCTCGCAAAATGTTCTTGCCAATTTTGTTCTACAGTTTGACCTTTTTTCTTGGCATCCCAGGCTGTGTAAATTTCAGCGGGAATTTCAAAAGGGGCATGAGGCCAGTTCAATGATTCTCGAGCAGCCTTAATTTCGTCGTTACCTAATGGTGCGCCATGACAGTCATGTGAGCCAGCTTTGTTGGGTGCACCATCACCAATGTTCGTTTTGGCACAAATGATCGTTGGTTGTGTGGTATTGTCTTGAGCCGCTTGAATGGCTGTCTGAACCGCTGTGGCATTATGGCCATCTACATCGTCGATTACATGCCAACCGTAAGCGCGAAACCTGGCTGGTGTGTCATCGGTGAACCATCCATCAACTTCACCATCTATTGAAATGTTGTTATCATCATAGATGGCAATTAATTTACCCAGTTTTAAGGTGCCGGCAAGTGAACAAGCTTCGTGAGAAATGCCTTCCATTAAACAGCCATCTCCTAAGAATACATAGGTATTATGGTCAATAATTTGGTGATCGGTTTGATTGAATTGTGTGCTGAGTAACTTTTCAGATAAAGCCATTCCGACTGCGTTCGCTATGCCTTGACCTAAAGGACCTGTGGTAGTTTCAATGCCAGGAGTGTAACCGTATTCTGGGTGCCCAGGTGTCTTTGAGTGTAATTGTCTAAAGTTTTTTAAATCTTCAATACTCAAATCGTAACCAGATAGGTGCAGTGCGGAATATGGGAGCATTGAACCATGTCCATTTGACATAACAAATCGGTCGCGATTAAACCAATTTGGATTGTTGGGGTTATGTTGTAAAAAGTCATTGAATAAAACTTCTGCAATATCGGCCATTCCCATCGGAGCACCTGGGTGTCCTGAATTAGCTTGTTGAACGGCATCCATTGCGAGGAATCTGATGGCATTGGCCAGTGCTTTTCTTTCTTTCATGGTTCTGTCAATCATGGAGTATTTAAATGGTTGGTTCTGAATGGCCAAATGGCATCCTTACGGGGATTGTATTTTATGGATAATCGTGTTTATTAACAATGACTATTGAAGATTTTCACTACATAGTAACAAATGATCAATAAACTTAGCCATTTCATTATAAACTGAGTCATTTAATTATAACCTTAGTGTGTTTGCTCTATAATATTAGCGATAATTGGCAGAGTAAAATAATTGTGAGGAATTTATGGCTAAGAAAAAAACTTTAAAAAAATCAGCAACTGCTGAAAAAAAACCAGCTAAATTGGCTGAAACTTTGGTGGGTTCTGCCAATGAAATTTGGTTAGCAGGTCTGGGCGCATTTGCTAAAGCCCAATCTGAAGGTAAGAAAATTTATGATAAATTGATTGATGAGGGTAAAGATTTTGAGAAGTTGTTCAAATCGGTGCCTCAAAAAGCAGTCAGTGATGTTAAGTCATCTGTCAGTTCAACGGTTAATTCTGCTAAGAAGAGGGCGTCTGACAGTTGGGACAAACTAGAAGATGTTTTTGAAAAACGTGTTGAAAAATCATTGAAAAGCTTGGGTGTACCAACTAACAATGAATTAGGCGATTTAATGAAGCGTATAGATAGCTTAACTAAAGAAGTGTCTAAATTAGGTAAAGGTGGTGCAGTTAAAAAGAAAGTGACTAAAACTGCTGCTGACGCAGAGAAAAAAGTCAAACAAGCTGTTTCAAAAGCGACTAAAGTTGCTAAGAAAGCCGTCGCCAAAACGACTACAACAAAAAAAGCTGCAAAAAAACCTCCTACTAAAAAAACAGTTGCTAAGAAAGCAACTTTAAAGGCAAAGCCTGTAGCCAAGAAAACAGTTGCTAAGAAAACAACAGCAAAGAAAAAAGTAGCCAAGAAAACAACAAAAAAACCAGCTGCTAAGAAATAGCAAGCAAATATTTTAGGCTGTAAGGAATCCACCCAACGCGGTGGATTTTTTTATGCCTATAAATTTAATGACTAAATAGTTCGTATGGAGCGTTCTAGTGCATCCAGTGATTCAGTTAAGCTCTCAGACCACTGTGAGTGTGTGCTTTTTTGATCAATGAAATTTTTGATACTGCGGTTGGACTGTAGCAAGTTGCTTTGTTTTAGGTGTAAACCATGTCTGGCTAGAATCGGGTTGATTTGATCTTGTTGATCAATTAGATGCTGGCGTGTCGATTGATAAGCATATTCACACAATTGATCACGTTTAGAATAGCTAAATAAGTTTGATTTGAATAAAGTTTCATCATTGGCATTGGGTTCTGCCAAGATAATATCTGAATGCGGAAAGAGGCTTTCGTATTTGTCTAAGCCAGATTTCAACCTAGATTGTACTATCGATCTGAATGTTTGTGACAGTACCAGGGGTAGGCCCCCGTTAACCAAACCTTTTTCGTCCAGTTTTAAAGTTCGTTCAAAGG
>CALLLZ010000079.1 GCA_938008005.1 uncultured Marinicella sp.
TGATTTAAGAATTCTATTAAGCGTTTACTTCGATGTTTGATGGCAGTAGCATACGCTGCCAGCAAACCTGGTTGGGCATTGGCATTCTGATACTTTTGTACTGAAAAACCCAGAATAGGTAGGCCTGTGAACTGTATTGAAGGTGTTCCATTACTGACGGAAGTAAACTCAGGAAAAGATACTTTAGCCATGCCTTCTTTTTCACCAGCAAGCAGCGCCGAAATAGGGCCATCTGATAATATGGGACCAGGCTGAATACCTACTGTAGGACTATCTAAAGGGAAGACCGTAACGATATTTATTGCTTCACATATTAACCCCAAAGGAGGTGGCGGAGGAGAACCTTCATTAACCAATGGTGGATTAATTGACAGTCCATCTCGACCGAACAAAGCACTGTTTGAAAAAATCCTACCGGCATAGTTAAATTCAACAGCGCAAATATCATCGCCATTGGAATGGATGTTCGAAAAGGGTGCAATAACAGTATCTGATTGAACGTGATAACGTTTTGTGGGAAAGCTTAATATCCACTCCATTTCACCAGCAATCGCAGGGTCTACGACGAAATCGCTGCTCACGCTGAACTGGTTTAGTAATGCACCAACCGCTTCAAAACCTGTTGTCCATTCTGACAAGGTGGCTTGGCCTTGATGGATTAACATACTGCTGGTTTGCGCAGAGCTTAAGTCAGGTATATCTTGTTCTTGTGTACCATGAACGGATGAGTTACTGGGATAAAAATCTTCAAATAAGGTGGTATCTACATTGACCGAAAAACCATTTTCTACATGTATTAAAGAAGCTGAAACACTGAGACCTCCTGAAGGTTGGCTGATCCCGTCACTGGGATCTAATGCCCAGATACCTCCTTCTGCCCAGGCCAGTTTGATTAAATCACAATCTAATGTATTCTCTTGGGGGTCGATATAGTTTTGATATTCAGTTAAGTCCCCTAAGTCATAAATTTCTATAAGACCTGTTTTCATTCGCTGTATTAATTCTTCTATAGGAATGTCTCCCCCTTCTTCTGCCTCAATGGCATTTTCAGATAAAGGCACAATACCAGGGAAGTTATCAGTGGCAGAGAAGGGCATGCAAGAGTTATCATTTGTTACAAGTGTTGGTAGACCGTTTAATAAGGTTAAACCAGCCGTCCATGTATCATTGGGGGATAAGTAAATGTGTCTGTTTAATGTTAAAACTGAGTTTTTACTTTCTCGAACGCTGACACGGATCGCTTTGTAGCGGTTGGTGTTATTACTTACTGATAATAATGTGTTTAAATCATTGGCAGTTGAGTAAAATGGTACGATTCCAACTTGCCCTGAGGCCGATTCACTCAAGTGAATGGCCCCTGTAGACTGATTACATACAATCAAGCTAATCAGGTTGAATGTGACCAGTAAAGTAAAGTTTTTTTAATCATATGTGTATTCCTAATTATTTAGTTTTATTCATTTGAACCCAGATAATTCTAAAATCTAAAAGGGAACAAAATTAAATAGTTGTTGTTTTATATCTCGATATTTAGTTGCTGATTTCATATCGAATGCTTACAGTTTCGGTGATGGTTTTTGTTCCAGGAGAAATCGGGGGTGCCGATGATAACGCATTCGTAGCATGTGATTCTGGCGACGAATAAGTGTGATTTGAACTTAAATTAATATAGGCGGCCTCACCAAGCACAACGCCTGTCGCTGTCGCTAATAATTGTGCTTTATTTTTTGCATCAGTGATTGCTTTTTGTAAAGCCTCGGCTCTGATTGCCTCCAAATCAGCCGAGCTGAAACCAACAGATCCGACTTTCGTGGCACCTGCGTCTACCAAAAGATCTATGGTGTCACCCAATGTAGAGATTTGATTTATTTTTACTTTGACTCCATTGGTTACAGTGTATCCTTCAAATACATAACTACCATCAGCCCATCGATACTTAGGGTGAATATTGAATTGATTTGTATTGATGTCGTTACTATCAATGCCAACCGATAACAAAGCGGTCATGATATTATTCATGATGTTGTTATTTTGATTCAAGGCTGTACCCGCTTCCGAATTTACTGTGGTGACACTGGCATTTATACTTGCGGTTGAGTTGTCTATCTCAACTTCTCCAACTCCCCGAACTACTATGCCATTTTCCATATTTTGTCCCCAAGATGAAAACGAGAAAATTAAGAATACTAAAGGGCTGAAGGGATGAAATTTTTTGTTAAACATCTGACTTACCTATAATTTAATTGAGAGCCTACAGTGTAAGTAAATATGGTTTATTTAATTGTTACTGCTTTGTTTTAAATTGTATGTAAATGTAACTGTAAAGTTATGAAGGTAGTGGCAAAACAAATCTAAAGCAAGCACCTTTCAAGGACCCTTTAATTACAGTTAAACTGCCTTTTTGTTTTTTAGTTATGGTTTGTGCAATTGCTAAACCCAGGCCATATCCGCTGGCACGGTTAATGTTACTTTGTTTGTAAAACGGTTCAAATATTCGACTGATGTCTACGCCATCCAAACCTGGTCCATCATCATTGATATCTATATAAATTTTTTGGTCAGATTTAAAAATTAAAATATGACATTGAGACTCAGCAAAACTTAACGCATTTCTGAGTACATTTGCCAAGGCTCGGTTCAAGCTTTTTTCATGACAAAATATGATTTCGTTTGCGGTCATAGAACTGCCATATTTAACAGTAACCCTGATGTTTGCAACATGTACTTGGTTGACTAACTCATTGATAAAGTTTTTAATTAATACAGGTGATGATGAGAATGTTTGGATTTGATTGACTTCGGCATAACACAGCATTTCATCTATCAGTAGCTCCAGTTCATTCACATCTTTTTTCATATCCTTGATGCTGTCTTTGGTCAATCTTTCTGAGGTTTGTGATTCAACCACTTCGAAGCCAAATTTTAAACGAGCCAAAGGCGTTCTTAATTCATGAGATACAGAATTTACCAAGTCACGTTGAGTTAACAGTAAATGTTCTATTTTTTCAGTCATGGTATTGAATGCTTCGGCTATTGGCGCCAATGTCGTGTTAGCTGGCAATTCAAGACGACTGGAAAAATGACCCCGGCCGAACTGCACAGCAGCAGATTTAAGTTGCAATAATTGATTAGCAAATGGTCGGATGAGTAAGAAAACCACCCCAGCAATTAAAAAATAAAACAACACAGAGATCCAACCTGAATTTTCATTGAGAGAATCTCCGTAAAAAACCTCCATGGAAAGTACAGAATTTGACAGTCCAATTCTTTGGTAAAGGGTTAAAGCATCATCAGAGTCGAATAAAGCCAGCAAGTCACCTTTTGACAGTTCCTCTAAAGTCATTTTATCAGCAGCAAAATCATTCAATGAAAAAAGCATGACAGTAAACTTTTCATTTTGGTATTTGGAGTTCAATATGGTTGGCCATTGATCAGGAGTGGATTGTAGCAATTGGTCATTCCACTGAGCAAACAATGGTCGGTGTATATCCTTAACATAGTTTAAGTGGTTGGTTTCATCTGATTTATCAAGAAAATATTCCACACTGGAACCTATCACAATAATGGAAATCACCAATGCGAAATATAAACGAGTGAATAATCGACCAGAAAATTGACTGGATTTTGGATCAGAATCCATTAGTCTGACCAAGCAGTAGGAACAAACAGATAACCTTTACCCCAAATGGTTTTAATTCGTTGAGGTTCATTGGCGTCATCACCCAATTTTTTTCTTAAACGAGATATTTTAATATCAACGGCTCGATCAGTTCCATCGTAGCCAAACCCCCTTAAACATGAATAAATTTCATCGCGGGTTAAAACTTCACCAGCATTTTCCGCTAATAAATACAACAATTCAAATTCATGCGAAGTTAAATTGATGGGTTTGGTTTTATACTCAACAGTTTTGGCTTGGTTGTTCAGCTTCATTGCTCCAAATGCCAATAAATTGGCGTTATGTTGGGTGTCAAAAGCTCTTCTTTTTAGTAATGAGTTAACACGTGCCAACAGTACCCTGGGTTCAACCGGTTTAATCACATAATCATCCGCACCGGTTTCGAAACCCACTACTTGATCAATGTCACTGCTTGAAGCGGTTAATATGAGGATTTTTCCCGTGAAGAATAATCGCATTTCACGACAAACAGAAATGCCATCCATATCCGGTAACATCAAGTCAAGAATCACCAATTGTGGTGGATCCTTTTTACACTTTTTTATGGCACTATTACCATCTCCCACCACGGATACATTAAATCCGGATCTTGAAAAATAAGTGCTGATCAAATCAGCCAATCGTTCATCATCTTCAACTATCAGTAAACGATCAGCAGTTTTCATAGTGCCTGTATGCTCCAAGGTAAGCGACTGCGTCGACCATGTTTTCGGTGCGGCTTCAGAGCCGCAAATTTAACTGTTGATTTAGCCAATTGAATATCAGTAACCATTGAAGTAAGCCAATAGCTTAAGTCTTCATAAATACTTGTTTTGTGTCTATAAAATCCTGAATCTGCTGCTTGCCAACATTTCAAGTTCTGTTGTTCGTTTGCTACACCAAGACAGTAGTTGCCTGTGTGCTTACTGGACCAACTGATATCGAAACTACTTATACAGTTTTTTTCACCTCTGGAAGCCACACAAATATTGGGTTTAATAATAAGTGTTACATCAGATGAAGTTAGGTCAGTTATTATTTCTTGGGCATTGCAAAAGCTTGCATACACAAAAAGTAAGCCACTGTTAATTATTAAAAGCATCTTATTCATTTATCACCTAAAAACTGTAAAAAACACCTGTAAAAAAAGATTTGGAAAAATTATCTACCACCAATGGACTGTTGCTAATGGCTGAGCCAAAACGATTGTATTTCATGCTCGCGACTAAACTAACATGGTTATTAATTCGATAACTACTGACCAGGCCAACGGAATAATTAATCACATCTTCACCTCTATAGGAAATACTTATATTTGGATCAATACTTTTAAAGTCAAACCCATAGTAATAATCCACCAAATCACTGGACTTCCAGTTAATCCCTATACTTGGCTGGAACCGCCATCGGCCGCTTCCCCATGTTCGACTGTATTCTATAGAAAACTCTTGACCGGTGTGCTTACTACTTATATCACTTAAAGCTTGGATTTGAAGATTGCCGAAAGGTTTACTCAACAAGAGTTCAGCGCCAACGTTAATTGCAAAAGCACGGTCAGGCAAGTCGAAATCAAGAAGAATAAACCCTGGGTTTACGAGAGTGTCTGACGGAGTTATTTCAACCACAAGAGGTGGAGCAGGAGAGGTTAGTCCGATATCATTTGCAAGGATACCTAAAGTGTTGAAAAATGAATAATATATTCGCTCACTGCTATAGGTTGCGATTAAATTCAAACCATAGGTTTCACGATCGACTAAAGTGAAGCCTACATCGCCGTTGTCAAAAAAGAAGCGTTTGCCGTATACTGCCAAATCAAAGGTTATGTATGTTGGAACTTCGTCTGCACCGATAAATGGATTGCTCTGTACTCCATAACCTAATCCAATACCAAAGTCCCATGCACGCTCTACCAAGCTTTCATCTTGTGCATATACTGAACTAAAGAAAACCAATAAGATTATATGCTTCATCATCCAACAATTTTTTTTCATACTTAACCAATTCTGCGGTTTATGAAGTATAGCGGGATGTATGGGTGATTGCTAATTTGTAACTGAATGTAACAGTATCTGTAGACGTTCTATGAATAGTGATAACGTCATATTTCCAATTACCCAGAATCGAGCAAAGGTCTCTATAGATGTTGATATCGCCTGCTTAATCACAGTTTGTTTAATTTTAAGGTGGAAGTCTTGGTACCTGAGGGGTAAATTAGCTTGTGTTTTGTGAGTTACTACTCAGTAAAAATTAAAATAAACCTTAAAATTTCATCATTAAAAAGCAAACTAAAGTGAACCAATGAAATTAATTAAAATTTTGATTCTAGTCGTATTTCTTTTTTACAAGGAGGCAATCGCTGCGCAAACACTGGGTTTTTTAGAAGAAGATGGTTTGTTAGTTATTGAAATTGAATCAATCGCTGAAGTTCCAACCGGTTGGGCTGAAGAAATTGATTTTGTCGGTTATACCGGTTCGTCATATTTCAGATATGCAGCTAATAACCAACTTAATAATCCTGGTGTAGATTTGTTGGAATATCCAATATTCATTCAAACGGCTGGGCGCTACAAATTTCAATGGCGAAATTTAATTGCTGAGGGTGCTTCTACTACAGATGCCAATGACTCCTGGTTGAGAATCAGAGCTGATGCATTTTATGGCCTTCAAGGAAATAACAGCATTGTGTGCCCTAAGGGTTATGATTCTGATTTGAATGACTGCCCGATTGACTTGGACGATGATGGTAACGTAACTCCAAATGGCTCAGGCAGTGATGGTTGGTTTAAAGTTTATCGCAGTGGTGCTGGTGATTGGGTATGGTCCACAAACACCAGTGACAATGATGGACATAGAATTTATGTTCAATTTGACAGTCCTGGTGTTTATTTGATTCAAGTCTCAGGTCGCTCAAAAGATCATGCGATTGATCGGATGGTTCTTTTCAATGATGATTATACTGGTGATCCGCTTGATGATCAGCTGTCTGAGTCTTCAATGATTGATATTGATTTAATATTTAAAGATGGCTACGAATAGGCATTGTTTATCAGTTGGTTTCTCAACTGGACTGGCGTGATCTTTAAATAACATACCAATTTTAATGGAAATTCACAAAGCCCACCACTGAGTCATTAGTCTCTCTAAGGGGAGAATAAGTTGCATGTATCTATTTGGAGGTAGGGTCTCAGTTAATGACTTCAAGCCTTTTTTACTGGTTGAATATAAATGTTTTTTGTATGGCGAATAAAAAGTCATTTCGATCAAAGTTAATGTTTGGGTTTTGTTTGAGGCTTTATTTGAAAAGCCACCAAAGAAGTGATTAAACACAGCAAAATGAATAAGTTTCTAAATATGTCAGGCCTATTAAGCAGTTTTTATTACGCATCATGGTTCAACATGCGCTAATAAGTATAACTGTATAATACGTTTATTGTAAAAATATGGCAGCCAAACTGAGGAAAAAAGAATAGATCAGATCAGTTGTCCGTAAAGAAAAGTGAGAATAAAGTTTTTAACTTGAACCTTGAATTATCATAGATAGTTCGATTATTAATCAGCCAGGAATGTTAAAGATTAATTTTTTTAACAATTATTGTGTGATTAATTTATGCTTTAGAACATTGGTTTTAATATCGAAGACTGTTATTAGCTTTAATTTTTAAAAATCAGATTGAGTAGGGTAAATAGAAAAAATTTGTGAAAAACGTGCTTTTTTAGACTAAATAAGCCGTTTTTAAGTGTTTTATTCAGGTAATTGTCATGTTGATACCCTATAATGCATTCAAGTCAGACGCAAATGTAAATCTTTATAGATTTACTGAAGCGAGTTGAGAATATATGTACCGAGACATTCTAATTCATGAAGTCATTGGCTTCATTTGTTCAAAACGACATTTTACCTAAAATACTTTTCGTAACATAATGGATCTGATTTAACACAAAGTTCTTACATCGAAACGGTGAATTCGACTGTAGGATTAAAATTTATTATTCACCAAAAATTTAGAAGATTTATATTATGAGTAAAGGTACAGTAAAGTGGTTTAATGCAGACAAAGGTTTCGGTTTTATCACTCCAGAAGATGGCGGCAAAGATTTATTTGTTCATCATTCAGAAATCCAAAGTGGCGGTGGTTTCGCTACATTGAATGACGGTCAAGCCGTTGAATTCGAAGTTGGCCAAGGCCAAAAAGGTCCTTGTGCTAACAATGTAGTGCCTCAATAAGAGCTCACTCCAGTACAAGAAAAAAAAGCCGGCCTTGTGCCGGCTTTTTTTATGTCTTTTATTAATTCATCAGTCCAGTTAAAATCAAGATATGAATGAGATTAATATTCGCCCTGCCACTACCAAAGATTTTCAAACCATTGAAAAACTCAACCAAGCAGCAATTAAAGCAACAGCTGCCATGGACTTGAAGCTCTTACAAACACTTCATAATTGGTCGAATTATCACAAAGTAGCTACACACCAAGGACAAGTTGTGGCTTTCCTATTAGTGATACCTCAAGGAAAACCCTACCAAAGTCCAAACTACCGATGGTTTAATGATCAGTATTCATCATTCCTATATGTAGATCGAATTGTGGTTGATGAGCACTTGATTGGATTGAAGATTGGAACCGTCTTATATCAAGACTTGTTCTCAAAAGCACGAGAATTGAATATAAAAGCCATTACCTGTGAATACAACATTAAACCCATGAACACAGCATCCAAAATATTCCATCAAAGACATGGTTTTAAAGAAGTGGCGACGCAGTGGTTAGAAAACAAAACCAAACAAGTCAGTTTACAAGTCGCCCAAATTTAACTTCTAATGGCATAGCAATAATGAAATACAAAGTATATTTATTGATGGTTTTTATGATTGGCCTCATTAATTTTTTACCTGTTTTTGGCCTGTTCTCTGCAGCTCAGCTCTCACAAGGCTACGGTATTGAATTGAATAACAATGAACTGGAAGTGCTGATGCGTCATCGTGCTTTGTTGTTTGGTATCTTGGGTGGTTTTGTT
>CALLLZ010000080.1 GCA_938008005.1 uncultured Marinicella sp.
CTAGAAATAATGCCGATAACATAATCACAGAACTGTTCTTTTCCTTAAGTGCGTGTAATAAAGTCAGTTGATAGTTTTCATCGCGCTCTTTTTGAAGTAAATTGCGGCTTTCTTGAACTTGTAGCAAATGACCTAGTTGGCTATCTGGCTTAAATACATTGCGCATTTGTTTTTCACCCATACTCAGTATCTGAGGGTACAGCTTCCAATAAGCTTCACAAGCTTTTTTTAAGTCTTGGTTCAATTGATTTTGTTGTTGGAAAACAGTTGCTGAATAAGTCAAAAAATTCATGTGCTCAAACTCTTTTCGACATAAACTCATATTTACACTTAAAGAGATCAATTCAACATAAGGGTCTTCACTGTAAATTCGCGATTCAATCTCATTTAATATGGTTTGGCGTTCATCTGATAACTGTTCGAGTTGTGTACTAGGGTTATGGCTTTGTTGGTCTTGTGTTCCAATGGCCTTGCCTGCTGACTGTGCATCGATACTTTCTTGGGTTTGAGAGGGGGCGTTTTCAGTTTTTGTTAACCCTACAGTTGGTTTTTTGTTGTAGTTTAGTAGAAGAATTAACCCCAATAATACTGATGCAAAAAAAGCCAACAACACCCGTTTATTGAACATAAACACCTCTGATAATAGCTAATGTGTTCTGTACATCATGCCATTGATTTTCACTCAACAAATGTTGTTGATAAAAGGTGGGTAAATCTAAATCACAGCTAACTGGATTCATATAAGAAGTGACTGAAATACAATAATTGCCAATCCATTGACTTTCCGGACCGCAGTCAGCACCCAGTTCACAATGATAAAGCTGAGTGGCGTAATTGATAACTAAACCAAATAATTGATTATCATTCAGGCCCGCTATATTTTTAATCACATCACCGGGAGACACATACTCTATAAATGGCATTTTTAATTGACCTTTTCCTATGTCTTTGTAAGGTTTATATCCAAAACGAATATTTCCCGAATGGGTATTTTTTTCTAATGCCATTTGAGCTTCAAAAAAAACATCAGGATCCGCACTCCTTAGCTTTTCAAACAATTGACTGTTGAAGATTTCAAATGTTGTTATGGCGGTATTTCTGGCTTCAGGGTCTATCAGCTTTAACTCAATCACTTTTCCTTCCAGTTGATTAATTTCTTGCCACGTTAATGCATATTGGCTGGATGCTTCGGGGTCGTTGTTGATCTGCTCTGAAAGTTCTTGTTGTTGGTTTCTGAGCGCTTGTATCTGCGCTTTGATGACCTCAATTTCACTCGCGTTGTGTGTTTCATCACCTTTGGATAATTCTAAGACCTTTAGATAGTGCTGATTCCAAATATCTACCAGCTTCAATACATCTGCTATATTTTTGGCTTTGATTGAATCAGGTTGCATTAATGACAGCAGTCGATTAATTTTTTCTTGCGGATCAATATAAAGACTAAATCCATTGTTGTTTTGATCTAACTGAGGTAAATCTATAGCGTTAACTTGGCTCATCAAAGCATCACACTTAATGGCGTGTCTTTGAATGGCTTGGACTTGTTTATTTGTAGGCCAAGTCGGTTGATCTTTAATTAAATGAGCTGCCATGGTTTCAAATCGAACCACTGGGTTGTAGTTTTCATCCTGCGAAGCAGCATAAATGGCATCCTTGCACAGCCAATACAAACGTTTCATACGATAAACATCCATGTATGTTAACTCATCATTTTCTTTGGTAAGAAAAGAAACTTGGGTTATTTCTGCTTGACTGGCAATAACAGAATCAACATGAACTTGTTTTGCTTTTGGTGACTCTATTTTTTGTATTTTCAGCGAATCTTCAATTAAGCTGACTGTGTTAGGTTTTCTTGATTCCGGATTATCATACAGAACTGGCCAAAGTAATAATAAAGTTAACAATAAGACGGCCGTCAATAAAACCAAAAATCTCTTCATGTTATATCGATATTATTACAATGTTAAACATACTCACATCCTATTGAGTTAACGCAACTGGTTTAATTATAGTTGATGGTAAGCATCATCTACTTTAAATTTTTGATGTACCAAGCCCAAGTCTTTTAAAGTCTCGGTTGTTTCAGCTAACATGGTCTGGTTTAGTTCAATCTTTTTACCCCATTTTGTGTAGGAGAACCATGACTCAACATCTTCTGGCAGTAAATCATATCCACTGGCAATCACTTCAATACGATTGGGGTCATTGAATAACTTTTGTGCTTGTGTCAATGTTTCTTCAATCAGTGCTTTAACTTTTTCGGCATGTAAAGCCAAAGTTTTATCACTGGCCACAACCACAAAACACGACCACGGGGTTGGGCATTCGCCAATGCGTCTGAACTCACCATTATCTACATAAGGCTTGGTGGTGAATTTTTCCCAAAAGAATACATCAGCCTTTTCTTCTCTGAACGCCATACGTGCACCGTCAAGATTGTTAATCACCCGAAACTGCAGTTTATGTACAGGCCAATCTTTTTGCCTGGCATGAACATAAGGCATCAAATGTGAACCTGAGCCATAACGACTGATCGCATAACGATGGTGGTAAATTTCATTGACATCGGTGATGTCTGAATCAGCGGGAACATGTATGCCCCAAATAATAGGAGAATCGGTATAAAAAGACACAATTTTATAATTGGCACTTCTAGAGATTCCTGAAATGGCACCTTCGGTCAGTAAGATAGCCACGTCTAACTCGTCATTCTTGATGGCTTGAATCATGCCGCCAGTACCTTCATAGAAATCGGTCCATTCTGGCTTGATCCCTTGGTTTTGTAATACACCTGATTTTCTGGCCATATGCCAAGGTAAATTATAGTGTTCGGGTACGCCGCCAATTCTGAGTCTGATCATAAAATTAAATACTGAAAATAAAGTTAATTGTAACATCCCATGTCATTATTTTCTGTTCGATCGTATTCTATTCTAAAGCTGCTACAGCGGGTGAATTGTCTGTGCTAAAATTTAAATATGAAAAGGTGGTTACTGATTATATTTTATAGCTTTACGGCTCAAAGTTTTACAGCAAAGGCAGATGTTGAATTGTTAATCGTTGGTGGTAATAACCAACCAGTACAATTTGTGGCATTGCCTTTTGAGTATTTTGGTAGCGGATATAGCCCCGCCGTTACTGTTGAAAATCACATCATTCAAGCACTTTCTAGCACCGGTTTATTCAGTATGCCATTTCGTTATCAACAACCCCATGATGCGGGTAATATGTTGGCTTGGCAGTTAGCTGGTATCCGCTATGTCCTCAAAGGGGAAATTCATGAGGTAAAACAAACACTGACTTTGAAGCTAACCATCAACGATACCTTGGGCTTACAACCCACTTTAAGTGCAGTTATTTTGAACCCTAAACAACTGGAACTCAGCAGCCAAATGTTTGCAGATCAACTCTATCGGAGTCTATTCTACGCCACATTCACAAACTATAATGACATGCAATACTTGGATCAGGAAAACCCCACATTAACGCGATACCTAAACCAATTGGTGATGCATTTTAAAATGGCTTGGCAAGCCAAAGGGGCTACAGGGAGTTGTACCGTAGATGTTCAACAGATGCCTGGAGGCGTCCCATTTAAAACTGAATTACAAAAGAACTGTTTTATCCAACCAAATTTAGCAGCAGAAATTCAGCAGACTTTGGATGAGGTAGGAAACTTGCCCTATGAGAAATACCAGTCTGTGTTTGAGAAAAATTTACAACTGCAGTTCATTACGGCCGATTGAATCATATCTCCTTAAACCAGACTTCATTAGTCTTGGGCTTAGATAAATGTGTTTGCATCGATACACATGGTTTAATTTAACCAGACTTCGGCTCCGCTCAGCCAACGTCATTTTAAGATTATTGAGAGTTTGGATTCATTCAGCTCGCAGTGTTCATTCGCCCAGTTCGTAATTTTTGTTCACCCACCTTTTCGTTCACTGAGCGGAGCCGAAGTGGCGAATGATGAACATGATTTTTTTAGGTTGTTGCCGAACCAAGCCTCTTTCCGAAGCACTCAACCTTCTTTAAAACCCTGACAGTATGATTCATTGAACCAAGTCAGAAGTCGCATTTCTGTGGGGATGTAAATCTGTATCGATCAGGTATTTATCCATACCCCATGATTTAAGCTGCTTAATGGCCCATTGATTGGATTCATCCTGATGACATTCAAGGCAGGCATTGGGTGAGTTTTCTGTACCCAGCTTTTCACTTAACATAGGATTAGGTATGGAGCCCATATTGTGACTTCGTACAAAGTGTGGCACACCAGCAACTTGGTTCAATAAATTTTTTGGCATATGACAGTCATAACAATAAGCACCGGGTGAGCCTGCTTTGTGGTTGGTATGGGCACTGAGATTTTCAGCAATTGGAGCGTGACAACTCAAACAAAATGCATTACTTTGGACTGAAGGTTTAAGCAAACCGGTAGCCGCTGGTTTTTTATTGTTGTGTGGATCATGACATGTGTAGCAGCGCATATCAGTTGCTTGATAATGACTGGAATCTGCAAATGACCTGAACAATGTACCCAGGCCTTTAGGCCGACCATCAGGCCATACTTCAATGGTAGGATGTTGGCGTCCAGGCACCAACGGCGCTTCTGCAAAATAAGGAGATAAGTCATTAAGATTACCATCCTCATCAAAACCAGGTTTGTAGTTGCGGTACAACGGCTGACGTTTTCTAAAAATATCAGCACCGTGACAACGGGCACAAACACTCAAAGCAAAACCTTGTTCTTGATTGGCAGCGTTGATTATGAAAGGAGCTGTTTTTTGTAATAAATTTTGATCTAACCATGAAGCCAAACGATTGATTGGATGTCCATTCATATACTCAACATGTTCACTACCGGGCCCATGACATACTTCACAGCCGACTCCAATTTCAGTCCATTCAACATCCGCAATGGTATGCCCCGGATCTTTACTTTTTTCTTGTAAGTTGGTGGTATGACAACGAGCACAATATAAATTCCAAGCAGAATTCAAAGGTTTCATTTGTTCCCATAAATCATGCACTGTTTGTGGTGACTGTTCTTGTTCATTCCAGTAAGCAAAATAAGCTTGACGAGGGACTGACCATTGAATCGGTAAACGTCGAAGTACACCTCCTGCCTCTTGGGTTAAATAGGTTTGACGGTACTGATAACCAATAACCTTATCTATTTGAAATTCTGAGTAGGAGTCTTTTTCTATATCTCGTAAGGCCATAAAAAACTGACCACTTCGTTGATACATTTGCGCAGCAGGAAGTTCATCCTCAGATTGTGTATTTTGTTGAGGAAAAAAGTACTTTCCTTCATTAAAATCACCCACAACGCTTTGTTTGGATGGAAGGCGCGCAATATTATGATGTGGTGAAATTTTCCAAGCATCGTAATTAATCCAATGACAATCTCCACACACTTCACTGCCAACAAAGTCAGCATGAAAAACAGTTGGCGCTGGATCACGAAAAAAATAAATAGCACCAACCGAAAGTAACACAAAAACGATGACTATACCCAGTATTTTCATTTGCGCTTCTGAGTGATTTTCAAGATGTTCCCTGGTAATTCATCCACCACAAAACGTTGGTCTTTCAGGGCAGAGACCAGCTCACTTTTATCTGTTTGTATAACTTGATGCCCCCAATAATTAAATAAATATAGATCTGTTTCTCGTTGGTGTAATGTCAATGTGCCACGATACAAGCTTTGACTGTCAGTTTGATCATACCACACCCTCAATGCAATCAACCCTTCTCCTCGTTCTTGACTCATCAATAAACGCTCGACTTGTCCACGATGTACATAAGAAAACAGGGGTAAATCGGCCGCATCAGGTTCTACTTGCATGGCTTGATAGACGTTTCGCCATGTACCTGGTTTCTGGTTGTGCCAACCAGCATCTTCCAATTGAGCTTGTAACACAGACAAATCAGCATCAATGGTGATATCTAAAGTTTGTTGTCCGTTATTGGCCCAACCCGTAGTTTTGTCAATGTTTTGTTGTTGTAACCAATCTGGCTTAGTGGCTTTGGTGGTATCGGAAAATAACAACCAATTCGCCACAGGCATTAACAGCAATGTTGTTATGAAAGCTACCTTAACTGGCAAACCAAGGAATTGTTTGCGGTTTCGTGTACGAAAAGCAATCCCAATTAACATGGCCCAAATACTGGCAGTAAGCACAGATAAAACAACCATTGCTAAATTCATTTGATAGAAAAATAATGTGGCAAAAGCAAACAACACAATCAATACACCAGCCAGGACATAAGGCCAACTTCGCCATCTGATAGGATAAGCGCCTGCTACAATGATCGCCCAAAATGCGGCCAATGCTGTAAACCAAAAGACGTGATGATTTGCTATGAAATGCCACTGATCATGACCAATTCGACCAATCAACAGCGAAAAAATATAGGCGCTGACTGACAGCAGCAACCAATGACTGAGTACTATATATAAACGACGATAAATGAACCAAATCGCCACAACTACAGTCACCACCAATAGACTCAGATCATGACCAATAAACAACAACCCTTTCATCGGTGATACAGTCCACGGGTTATGGAAAGCATAGAAAAAAGATTCACTGCTTTGATTCCAACGCAACAAGGTGTCATTGATAGCCGCGAACCAAATGGCCGCAATTAAAAACACCATCAACAATACTGCCAGCATTGCCAAAGAACCTTTTTCAGGCTGCCTTGGATCAACCAAGCCTGAGGTTAATTTGCCTAATGTTGGATGTTTCTGCGTCCATGTCAATAAAGAACTCAACCATTGATATGTTCGAGGCACCAGTAATGCGTAAACAAAATTAATTATCCAGTAAGCCACCCATATCAATACCACAAGTACCAACACCAGAACGGCCATTTTAACCGCCACTTTAGCCATGGTTTCCATCGCCGAACCAAACAACATCCCTGGTAGCAGATAAAATGGTGCCCATAATATAGAAGCCACTAAACTGATGATTACATAACGCTTAACTTCCATTCCCATCATGCCACCAATGGCTGGAATAATAGGCCTTACTGGACCAACAAATCGACCAATAAAAACACTGACACCACCATATTTGGCAAAAAATGTTTTACCCTTTTCTATCAGATCAGGAAACTTGTATATCGGCCAGATTTTTAACAGCTTTTGTTTGTACTTATGGCCAATCCAGAAACTGATACCATCACCGACAAAACCACCCAATGATGCCCAAAACCAAGCCGTATAGAAATCCAGCACACCCAAACCAATCAAGGCACCCAGACTGACTAAAAAAGCCGCCCCAGGGAAAATAATACCAACCAACAGAATGGATTCGGTGAAGGCAAATAGAAAGATTAAAATGCCTGTCCAGTTAGGATTGGCTTGAATCCAATCATATGCATCCTTGATCCAACCAGTCGGTTCCATGGTTAAGCTCTGATCGCGACTTTAGCAGCGTTAAGGGTTTGTTCAATAATTTCGTCACTGTGTTTTGAGCTTACGAAACCCGCCTCGTAGGCTGAAGGCGCTAAATAAATACCGGCCTGTAACATGGCATGGAAAAAACGCTTAAAATGGGCTTCATCGCAATGCTTTAAATCATCAAAGCTGTGTACTTTTTTATCGGTAAAGTATAAACCAAACATACCACCTTGATTACATGTTGAGAAAGGCACTCCAGCCTCATCAGCAATGGATTGCAAACCTTTAACCAGCTTATTGGTTTGGGCAGATAAGTATGGATAAAAGCCTGTTTCACTGATGATATTCATCATCGCTGACCCGGCGGCCATGGCCAGTGGGTTTCCTGATAACGTTCCCGCTTGGTAAACCGGCCCTGT
>CALLLZ010000081.1 GCA_938008005.1 uncultured Marinicella sp.
TTCATATGGTTCGCATAATTCGCCATCAATTTCGCGGTAAATAACTTGAGGGCGAGATATAGCTAATTCAAAACCTTCTCGACGCATGGTTTCAATCAAAACTGATAAATGCAGCTCGCCACGGCCCGACACCTTGAATTGGTCGGAATTTTCTGTTTCTTCTACTCGTAATGCCACGTTATAAGTGGTCTCACGCTCCAATCGATCTCTGATTTGACGGGAAGTCAGAAATTTACCGCTTTTACCTGCAAAAGGTGAGTCATTAACACAGAACAACATCGAAATAGTAGGTTCATCAACAGTCAAAGGAGGTAATGCTTCTACATGGTCACGATGACATAATGTATCTGAAATACCAATATTGTCGATACCAGAAATGGCAACAATATCTCCAGCTGATGCTTCCTGAACCTCAACCCTTTCTAAACCTTTGAATCCAAATATTTTTAAGATACGTCCGTTTCTAGTTTTATTTTCTGAATCTATTACCGCCACTGGCGTATTGGTTTTTACTGTACCTTTCTTGATGCGCCCAATACCAATCAAACCCAAAAAACTGTTGTAGTCTAGAGTAGAAACTTGCATCTGGAACGGTGCTTCAACATCAACATCAGGAGGGCTTACTTTATTGGTGATGGTTTCAAATAAAGGCCGCATATCGCCTTCACGGTTTTCATCATCTTCAGAGGCATAGCCATTAATGGCTGATGCATAGATGACTGGAAAATCCAATTGTTCATCAGTGGCACCTAAAGAGTCAAATAAATCAAAGGTTTGGTCAATCACCCACTGGATGCGGGCACCGTCGCGATCAACTTTATTAACTACCACAACAGGTGTGAAACCCATTTCAAAAGCTTTAGATGTAACGAATCGTGTTTGTGGCATGGGGCCATCAACAGCATCTACCAGTAACAGAACAGAATCTACCATACTCAGTACACGTTCAACTTCTCCACCAAAATCAGCATGGCCAGGGGTGTCAACAATGTTGATTTTATAACCTTCCCATTCAATTGAGGTGTTTTTAGACAAAATCGTGATGCCACGTTCCTTTTCTAAATCATTTGAGTCCATCAAACGATTAGGGTCATCGGCACGGTCACCTAAGGTACCTGATTGTTTGAGTAATTCATCAACCAAGGTGGTTTTACCGTGATCAACGTGCGCAATAATCGCTATGTTTCTGATTTTATCTGTAGACATGATACTACTTGGTGCTTTAAAAGCCGCGCATTATAGCTCAATCAGCTTGAGTAATTACTTAAATTTGTACCTTGAAACGTTAAATAGAGTGATAATTCACAGAATATTAACTTCACCACACCATGAAAGCATACTTTCATGGTGTGTGTAATGAATTGTGTATGTGTGTCAACATACGAGTACTTTCTTTCTTGGGCGACTTAAAGGTGATTTTGAAGTTATTTCGATATAAAAACGAACTTGTCAAGGCGCACAAGTTCCTTATGTTCGCTGTTGTACCGTGATACTTCTCCTTCAATGATCATGTCATCATTTTTATTTATCCTAACTGATGAGATTAATGCACTTCTTTGATTGGCTTCACTCTCAAAACCACTTTCAGTCTCTTCATCAAAAATGATTTTATATACCTGGTTGCCAATATAAATATTCACTGGACTGTGACCATCGTTTTCATCTATATAGTGAATCATCAAATCATATTGACCTGTTTTTAAACGAGAGCTCAAGTTATAGTGTACTTTGGCTTTGGAGCCGACGGGTGCCGAGCCATTGATTTTAATCGCAGCACCTCCAGAGTAAAAAGGCCTTTCTTCAAGAATAAAATTCTGTTCTCCTATGTTTTTAAAGCCAAGTTCAGCTTCTATCGTTATTGGTTTGTTGGGTGAACTCGCTGAAGTTGTACTCGTTGCACCTATGCTCAAAATACACATAACAACTATTAAAAGTTTTGCCGATTTCATTTTCTTCTCCAATCACATACTTGTAAAAATTAAACTCATAATTAATCAACGATGCTTTGAAAGCGATTATCGTCGCATCTTTATGTTGTTTTTTAATTCAGAAGGATATTGTTTTTCTTCATGCTTTGAGCAAAATAGCTTGTGGGTTGGCACTTGTGTGAAATTTTACTGTAGACAAATCAAACAGAAAAATGTGAGTGGGTATGAGTGTGATGATCAAAAGAACATGACTTTCGGAATACTTGAGGTTTATGGAATTGAACCTATTTATGTTTAACCAATCTAAGGTTTAGTGTATTAATTCAGGTGTTAAGTATGAAAAGAGTGTTGTTATTTGTGGCTACAAATGTGGCAGTGTTGATGGTTATATCCGTGGTTATGCGGGTTTTTGGATTTGATGGATATTTAACTCAAAATGGACTAGATTATAAAGCGTTGGCTGTTTTTTCATTGTTGTGGGGTTCAGTGGGTTCGTTGATATCCTTAGCCATATCTAAATGGATGGCGAAAAAAACGATGGGCGTACAGATTATTGAACAGCCTGGCAACAAAGATGAACAGTGGTTGGTGGATACGGTTAAAAGACAGGCTAAAGAAGCTGGGATTGGTATGCCGGAAGTAGGTGTGTTTCAATCATCTAGCCCCAATGCGTTTGCTACTGGAATGAAAAGAAATGATGCTTTGGTTGCAGTCAGTACCGGTTTGTTACAATCCATGAATAAAGATGAAGTAGAAGCTGTCTTGGGCCATGAAGTGGCGCATGTTGCCAATGGCGACATGATTACCATGGCATTGATCCAAGGTGTGTTGAATGCCTTTGTAATTTTCTTTTCAAGAATTATTGGTTATGCCATTGCAGCAGCATCCCGAGATGAACGGGGTGGTGGTTACTCAATGGGTTCTTTTATCGGCACCCTAATCGCACAAATTGTGCTGGGTTTTGTGGCAGCCATCATTATTAATTGGTTTTCAAGGTGGCGAGAGTTTCATGCTGATGAAGGTGGAGCCAAGTTGGCGGGCAATCAAAAAATGATTGATGCGCTGAAGGCTTTACAGAAGAGTTCCAAAACAGAAAAATTAGAAGGTGAGTTTGCTGCCTTTGGTATTTCTGGTGGTCAAGGTACATTGGCTAAGTTGTTTTCAACCCATCCACCATTAGAGGATCGAATAGCGGCTTTAGAAAAAGCGCAGTATAGTAATAATGCGGTTATCAGTTAACTTCATTTTATGAAGTTGATGATGCCCGGCCTTGAAAGTGAAAGGCTTCTTTTCAGAGGAATAAAGGCAACAGATTTCAATGACTGGTTGCCTTTTTTTAAAGACCCCCAAACGTCTCAATTTTGGATGATGGAACAGCTGCCAGCTATTGAGGCTTGTGAAAAGTGGTATGAAAGACAGGCAGATAAGGCTCGTGATGGATTGGGAGGAATGAATGTATTGATTGAAAAGTCGAGCGGTTCACTGATCGGTCATTGTGGACTGTCTATACAAGATGTTGATGGCCTTAAAGAGATAGAAATAGGTTATTCACTTTTGCCTCAATACTGGGGGCGTGGTTATGCGAGTGAAGCTGCGTGCTCTTGCCGTGATTTTGCTTTCAATCAAGATATGACAGATTCATTGATTTCGATTATCAGTTGTACCAATGAACCTTCAAAAAAAGTCGCTATAGCTAATGGCATGCAGGTTGAAAAAAACACAAGTTGGAGTAACAATTCGGTAGAAATTTATCGAATTAATCGCTCGAGTTGGAAGGAGTTAGAGAATAAGTATAAATCTTGAAAAGCCGAAGAGGGGTTCCTCGGCTTTTTCTATCAGTAGTATTTATTCGAAAAACATGCGGAAACCGACTTGTACAGTTGAACCGTATTCTTCATATTGTGCTAATTGACTTGAGTCACCAAAGTAAGCATAAAAGGGCTCATTGGTTAGATTGATGCCTTCGGCGTAGATTTGGTAACGGTCATTGATTTGATATTTGGCAGATACATCAAATTGTAAATGATCATCAACATATAAATCTAAACTGGGATCATCCAGTTCAGTTATTTCTTCAAAATAGCGGTCACGGTAAGCCCAGGCGGCGCGTAAGCTGAAGCCGTTTTTCTCATAACCAATGGCCAAATTGGCAACATTATTTGACTGGCGTGGTAAAGAAATATCCTGTTCTCTATCAACTTGTGTACCAATAATGTTGGTGATGTTGTCATCATCCTATTTGGTTTCATTGCACAACCGAGTTTCACTGCCTTTAATATTTGATTGGTGAAATAGATGTTATTGGCGCAAATGAGCAAGAACTTGGCGCTATTTTGGAACTTATATTTAAAAATTTCTCAGATAATTGAAAGTGAAAATTAACCATTTTTTTTAATTTAACCTTCTGGAGTATCTATGAAAAAATATAAATTGAGTACAACCTTTTTTTGGTTGTTCTATACTCTTAACTTTACTGTCTTTGTGGGCGCACAAAGTAATGATTCTTTGTTTTATCAAGATGATTCTGCGCGCAGTGAGATGAAAGTGATTTTGAACCAAACCAGCCTTTCTTATGCCACAGATGATTTGAGTTTTGGTTTTATTAATGAAGAAGTTTTAAAGCAATTGAGTTTTGAGTCAGTTGTTTCGATAAAACTACCGGATATGGATAGTGAAGTAGTTTTGCAGGTTAACCGGGTGGACCATAATGTGAAAAACGTTATCACTTATTCTGGTGAGGTGATTGGCTTTGAGGGTTCTAAATTTATCGTTTCTAATAGTGATGAGCGATTGTTAGGGAGTATTAAAATAGATGGGTATTCGTATAACATTGAACCATCTCAGGCATCAGATAATCATCATGTGATAAATAAAGTTAATCGAAATCTATTACAACAAGACAGCAATGATGTAATGGGAACAGTTGGAACGCCTGTGAAATCTAATAATGATTTTTCGTTCAATAATGGCAAACAAAAGTTCGGTACTGTAAATGTTCTGTTTTTGTATGCTAATGATGTTCTTGGGCCAGAGTTAGCTAGTCATATAGTCACTGAGTTTAATAATGTTGCGGAACTCAGTGGTTTAGATATCAGAAATAAAATTGCTGTAGCAGGTGTACAATTAATTGACTCAGATTTTAGCGATGCTGACAAAGATGAGATATTGACTGCTATGGCTGAAGCAAAAAAAGAATTTGTGGATATAAAGATCAGGCGCAAAAGTGTTAATGCAGATATTGTTGTGATGTTATATTCAGCGCCCGATGAATTTGATTTTAATAAGGTGGGAGGATTGGCTTACCAATATGACCCAAACAACCCATATGCTGTAGTGGCTGATGATTATGTCCTGGGTGATTTAACGGCGACCCATGAAATTGGCCATATTTTTGGTGGTGGTCACGTATGGCCTTTGGTGCCTGATAGTAATGGGGTAACCTTTCCATCCAGTTTTGCATATGGGCATGGTGTCAAAGACACAGGTGGCCAATGGCAAACTATCATGGGCAGTTATGAAGGTAACTGTTTACTGGATCAGACAAGTGGTGGTGATCAAAACCTTTGTAAACGGATAGATTACTTTTCTAATATCACAGAAACTCCGCCGCCAATCACAGGAAATGATCCTATTGGTGATGCAACACGTTCGGATATGGTTAGGATGCTTGCTGAAACCATGCCGTTGATTTCAAACTGGGGAACTTTTGAATTACCGAATTATTCTGGACCAGTTAAAGGCTTTTCTTTTGACCCCCAAAAAAATGGTCATGGTATTCATATCACTCAATCAGGGTCAGCCTCAGCACCTACGTATCATCTGGTTTTTTACACTTATGATGAGAATAATGATCCAGAATGGTATATAGGAACAGCCAATTATGCGAATAATAAACTCATGGGTAATGAATTGTTGCAAGTCACTTATGATCGTAATACAGATCCACCAACAACGACCTCTACAGTTGTTGGTAACTTTTCCATTGACTATAACTTACCATTAGTTAATGCCAGTTCTCAATGTGATGGACGAAATAGAGCATCTCAACCAGGCGTGTTTAACTGGCAAATTAATGATGAAAGCGGCTCTTGGTGTGTAAAACCGCTTTTTTTGAAAACCAATAAAAGGCCTAGTATTCCATTTGGAAACTCCGGGCTATGGTATGAGCCATCGGTTGATGGTTGGGGTATTTCGCTTCAAATTGGAGAAATATTTGGTTTTGTTCAAAGGTCTTCAGCTGGGGTGGTATATTATTATGATGACGATGGTATAGGGCGTTGGGTTATAGGCAGTACTACAGGTACAAGTGAAAACAGTTGGAGATTTAATGTGATGAATAACGTGACTGGTTACCCACGAACATCGACAGGAAATTTTACTACAGAAGATATTGGACATTTATATTTGACTTTTTCAAATACGTTACCTGATCGTGCCAATTTCAGAGCGATGTATCCAGATAATACTGAAACCATTTGGAACCGACCCAGTGCTTCCATATCTCGATTAGCTCAATAAATAGAACTTGTCTCACAGTTTTAAAATAGCAAGCGGTGGTTATTGAAAGAGAAGGGGAGGGCTTGGTGTTCTTTCCTTCTACCCTACAGTGGCAAAGGTTTCTTGAAGCTGTTACTTCCAGCTCAAATAGTGTGACTTAAATTGAAGTCAATTTTATTTAGCGGTCTCAAGTAATGAGTTAAGTGTCCTTTTATGTAGAGCTCACATTAAACTATAAACTGATTCAAGTGTTCAATTTCTGGCAAAGATTGTGGTTCTCTGACAGGTAATGATTTGGCTTCTGTTTTAAGTTTTTCAGCTTCTTGTAAAAATTGCTTATATAGTGAAGTTCTTAACATTGGAGACAAAGGCTGAGTATTTTCGATGTCTTGTTTGAAAGCCTCATCAAGAGAAAGCTCTGGACACTTACCATCATCGTTGATGTGTTGCCAACATGCTTGTTTTAAGCAAAATTTATACCAGGGTAAAAATTCAGCGCCGTTGTCTGCAATGAATTTAACGCAGTCTATGATGTACTGAACTTCTGGTTCATCCATGATGTAATGAAATCCCACGCGACACCAGCCAGGTTTTATGCCATGAAAACCTTGGTCAATCAGTGCTCGGTATTGTTCAGATGTTTCTTCATCAATTCCCAGCAGCTGATGGCCATATGGTCCAGCACAAGAACACCCAGCTCTTGACTGGATGCCAAATAAGTCATTCAATAAAACTGTTACAAATTTAGGGTGGAGGTATTTGCCCGAAGCTGTTTTGATATTGAATGAAACGATTCCAACTCGATTTTTAGGGTCTTGATCACCCAATATCTCAATTCGTGGGTGTTGTTTCCATTCGGTGAAAGATTTATTCAGCCATTTTTGTTCAATGTCATGTATTTGTTTGACACCAAATTTATCTTTGACTTCAAAACACAAGGCAGCACGCATGATTTGTAAAACACCTGGTGTTCCTGCTTTTTCTCGCTCTTCAATGTCTTCAATGAAATCATGGTCATGACGTGCCACATAACTGACAGTTCCCCCTCCTGAAACAGTTGGCCTGAGAGCGGTTTGGTAAATGTTTTTGTTGAAGACCAGTACGCCTGTAGAACCAGGCCCGCCTAAAAATTTATGAGGAGATAAAAAGACCGCATCGTAATACCCCATTGGGTCATCACTTGGATGCATATCAATTTCAACATAAGGGGCGCTGGCTGCATAATCAAAAAATGCCAATGCGTCGTGTTCGTGCAACAGTCGGGCAATTTTTCGGGTATGCGAAATCAGACCTGAAACATTGGAAGCAGCTGAAAAAGAGCCAATCTTTAAGCGTCCTTGGTACTCAGGTTTTTTTAAATGTTCTTGTAACTGAGCAATGTTTGCATGTCCGTTTTCGTCTAAGTCCAGTTCAACCACTTCACATAAACCATCACGCCAGGATATCTCGTTGCTGTGATGTTCATAAGGACCAACAAAGATAACTGGTGATTGGGCTTTGATTTTATTCAAATCACAATCTGCTGAATTTTCAATTTGTGCACGTGTGGCTGGAGGTAAATAGGTGCCTAATATTTGCTGAATTTTAGTGATGGCTCCAGTGGCTCCAGTTCCAGTACAAATGATGCGATCATTCTTATCAGCACCCAAAGAATCTTTAATTCTTTTCTCTGCATCATGTAACAAGCGAGTCATCGATCTGCCGGTCATATCATCTTCAGTATGGGTGTTGGCATAATGACGTTGTAATTTCATTAAATATTTTTCGATAAAGGTCAATGTCCGACCTGAGGCAGTGTAATCACAGTATGTCATCAATCGCTGACCAAATGGTGTGCAAAAAGGTGCGTCCACACCAATGATGGCTTGCCTTAAACAGTCGGGTTTTAAGTTGTTATCTGTGACAGTCATAATCTGAGATGAATTAAGTAGTCTGCATTTTAGGTCAGAAAGGCTTGGAAATACAGTCGAATAGAACGAATATTAGAAAATACTTATGAAAAATTAATTGTGTTGGATTTTGCCGAACGGTTTTTGATTGATATCAGCTACAAGTGCTAAAAAAACCAACTTGTTCATAAAGTTGAATAAGTTGGTTCTTATGTTATAGCCAGGTTTGGTTTAGCTTTCAAAACCATTGGCAAAAATAATGTCACCACCGTAACTTTCATCAGCACCAATATCATATGGGCCGTTTATGTTATTGGCATTTGGATCATCCCAGCCACGTGACTCAAGTTCGATATCTGTTAACCCTAGATCAGCCTGGTTTATACTGCAAATGTCAATAGCTGGAGAGATCATGGCATTCAAGTGAAAGTCACCATTTAATCGATCAATAAATTCAGGGTCATCCTCGATGACGTCAAAGCCAGTAGGTAAG
>CALLLZ010000082.1 GCA_938008005.1 uncultured Marinicella sp.
TTAACTAATCAAACCAACCAAAATTGGAATGCTTCAGAATATCAACAGTTGATGCGAAATAACCCTTGGTTGGGAAATAACCCAGGTTTTACTGATGCTGGTCGTTATTCTTTTAAAGGTGTCGGTTATTTTGATTCAGAAAATGGTTATGAAACCAAAGACTTTGATGACTTACAAGATGAAACCACCAATGTGAAATTAGGTGCTGGAAGTTGGGTTGCAATGGTACAACACTACTTTTTTGCTGGTGTTATTCCAAGTACTGAACAATCTCAAGTAGTGGCTAAATACCGTCCAAACTCAACACACCCTTATTTAGCTCAAATACTGACCAATAATAAAACGGTTTCGGCGGGTAGTACAGTGGATTTCGATTCAACTTGGTATGTGGGACCTAAACTACAAAAAGAGTTACCAGCAGTAGCCAGAGGTTTAGATTTAACAGTAGACTACGGTGTGTTCACAGCCATCTCTAAACCATTATTTTGGGTGCTAGAAAAAATCCATGGTTTTGTAGGCAATTGGGGTTGGTCGATCGTGTTGTTAACTGTTTTGATTAAATTACTGTTCTTTAAGTTATCAGAAGCCCAATACAAATCAATGGCACGTATGCGTAAACTTCAGCCCAGAATCACGGTGTTGAAAGAGCGTTATAAAGATGATAAGCCGAAGTTCAACCAAGAAATGATGGGTTTATACCAAAAAGAAAAAGTGAATCCTTTGGGTGGTTGTTTGCCTATTTTGATTCAAATTCCGGTATTTATTGCTTTGTACTGGGTGCTGTTAGAATCGGTTGAATTGCGTCAAGCGCCTTTCATGTTATGGATACAAGATTTGTCATCACCAGACCCTTACTTCATATTACCGGCCATCAATGCTGCGGCGATGATTATGACCCAAAGATTATCACCAACACCAGGTATGGATCCAATGCAGGCAAAAATCATGAAGTTCATGCCGGTTGCATTTTCAGTGATGTTTGCATTTTTCCAGTCAGGACTGGTGTTGTACTGGGCGGTTAACTCGGTGTTGTCATTGGCACAACAATGGGTGATCACCAAACGCATTGATGCTCAAGATGACAAAAGTTAAATAGACGCCAACTCGTTTATACAAAAAAATGACATCACAATCTGACACCATCGCTGCCATCGCCACTCCGGCAGGTACCGGTGGTGTTGGTATCATCCGTATCTCTGGCCCTGAGGCCAAAACTATTGCGCAAAAAATCAGCAATCGAGAACTATCAACACCTCGAAAAACGTTGTTTGCGGAATTTAGAAACCATGACCAACAAACCATAGATTCAGGCTTGGTACTTTATTTTCAAGCCCCTGCTTCGTTTACCGGTGAAGATGTGGTTGAGTTACAAGGACACGGTGGCCAAGTTGTGATGAATATGTTGCTTAAAGAGGTCATTGCTTTAGGTGCGAGAATGGCTAGGCCAGGAGAGTTCTCAGAACGGGCTTTTTTGAATGAAAAAATAGATTTGGTACAAGCTGAAGCGATTGCAGATGTGATCGCCAGTGGTTCAGAGCAGGCAGTTTTGGCGTCACAGCGCTCGTTGCAGGGTGTTTTTTCAGCGCACATCAACGAAATTTTATCGTTATTAATAGAGACCCGTGTTTGGGTAGAATCTGCCATTGATTTTCCAGAGGAAGAAATTGATTTTCTTTCCGACACCCGTCTCAAACAACAGATGTCTGCGTTACATCAAAGCCTGAAAAAAACCTTAGCAAAAACCGAAACCGGTGTGGTACTAAATAAAGGCATTAATATAGCGATTATCGGTAAACCGAATGTCGGAAAATCGTCCATATTGAATCGTTTAACAGAGAATGATTCGGCAATTGTTTCGGATGTTGCTGGAACAACACGCGATGTCATCAAAGAAGATGTAGTTATAGCAGGCATACCAGTTCGTTTATTAGATACGGCAGGGATTCACAAAACGGAAAATCCTATTGAACAACAGGGTATTGAACGGGCTTTGCAAGTACAACAACAGGCGGATTTGGTATTACAGGTTTTGGGTGCTGATGATGAGTTTGAGAGTCAAATCAAGCCACAGACGAACCACATTTGTATCATTAATAAAACGGATTTATTGAGTAACGATGAAGCGGATGTATTCAAGTCAAAACACGCAAATGTGTTATTGGTTTCGGCCAAACACAAACAAGGCATTGATTTAATTCAACAAGCAATCATTGATCAGGTGACCAGTGGTGGATTGAATGAAAACAGTTTTACTGCTCGACAACGCCATATTCAACAACTCAAAACAACCCAATATCATATTGATGCAGCAGAACAACAACTACAACTTAACCAAGGTGAGTTATCTGCAGAGGAATTAAGGCTAGCACAACAAGCCTTGAGTGAAATCACAGGTGACTTCAGTTCGGATGATTTGCTTGGTGAAATATTTTCTAGCTTTTGTATCGGGAAGTAAAAGCCAGCAACGCAAGTATAAAGCTTCATATTCTTTGCATATTTATGTGTAAGATAGGCGTATGCCAATAAAATCCATTAAAAGCAAAATACTGTTTCTGCTGTTAAGCTTATCTGTGCTTATGGTATTAACCATGGCTTTGTTGATGAAGTTTGGTGTAGATAAGGGGTTTTCAAAATACAGAGAAGGTTTAGAACAAGAGCTCAATGAAAGTATGGTTCGATCCTTAGAGGCACATTATGCAGAACAGTTGTCTTGGCAAGAGTTTTTAAATGACTCAAAAAACTGGCATAAATTGATTTTTAAAAGTGCTACCGAGACCATACCTAATTCCAAAAGGCAAAAGCCAAGAAAAAGGCCATATAAACCATTTCAAAAAAACAAGTTAGAACGGCCTCGAAAGCAAAAAAAACAAAAAAGAAAAAGGTCAGACAGAGGCTTAGAAGCCAGAAGGAATGGAAAACTGGCAGGGGCTATTCCAGTATATACACTGTTCAATGATGAACAAAATGTAGTTATTGGTCCAAGCTTTTGGAATGATGAAAATGACACTAAACTGCCTTTGAAACATGACGGTCAGGTGGTTGGTTATTTGGCTTATGCAACCGCTCATTTACCAGGCAGACCACAAGAAAAAAAGTTCAATGAAAGCATATTAAAAATTTTGTGGATAATAGCAGGTGTGATGATCATCATGGCGCTTTTGATTACATTGCCTGTGGCAAAGTATTTTACCCGTCCGATCAGAGTCTTGAATCAAGCCACAAGACAAGCAGCAGCTGGAGACTATTCGGCCAGAACAAAAATTAAGCGCAATGATGAATTGGGGCAGCTAGGAAAAAACTTTAACCTTTTGACACAAACTTTGGAGTCTAATGCAGCAATCCAGAAAAAAATGATGGCTGATATTTCTCATGAGTTGCGTACACCTGTGGCCGTTCTGTTGGCTCAAATAGAGGCACTTCAAGATGGCATTCATGAGGCAGATGAAAAGAACCTTAATATGCTGCATGATCAAACCAATGCATTGAGACACCTCATTAATGATTTACATCAATTAAGTGTGACTGATTTGGGCAGCATGCAATATCAAATGCAGGCTGTAGACTTAAACCAAATAATTTTTGCAGTTGTAGATGGTCAGCAACTGTTGGCCGAAAGACAACAGATAAATCTGAGTTTACAGTTATCGGACAAACCCATGCTTGTATTGGGCGATTGCAATCGACTAAACCAGCTATTTACCAACATAATCAACAATGCAATTAACTATACCGATATGCCAGGTCAAATTGTAATCAGTAGCCATTTAGATATCAAAGCCCAGCAGGTTGAAATAAGTATTAAAGACAGCGCACCTGGTTTATTGCCACATGAGATGCAACAAATGTTCGATCGTCTATACAGACAAGAAGGTTCAAGGAGTAAAAAGCTGGGAGGCTCTGGTCTTGGGTTGGCCATTGCTAAAAACATCGTTGAGGCTCATTACGGCCAGATTATGGCTGAAGCCTCTGATTTAGGAGGTGTTTGTTTAACAGTGAGGATACCAAAACATGTCTGATATGCATATTTTAATTGTAGAAGATGAAGAAAACTTAGCGGCTTTGATGCAAGACTATCTACACAGAGAGAATTACCGAGTAACCTTGCTACATACCGGCTCAGTTGTGGAGGGATACCTGAAAAAAAACCATGTAGATGTGGTTTTGTTGGATTTAATGTTACCAGAGAAAAACGGTGTTGATATTTGTCGAGATGTGCGTAAATTCAGTGATGTTCCGATCATCATGACTACCGCAAAGGTAGAAGAGATTGATCGGGTTTTGGGTTTAGAAATAGGTGCTAATGATTATGTTTGTAAACCTTACAGCCCAAGAGAGTTGGTGGCCAGGGTTAAGGTCCAATTAAGGGGGTTAGCTGTAAAAGAAAATCAAAGTCGGCACTTGGTGTTACAAGCCAATCAATTGATCGCTCAAACGACAACAGGACAAATTGAATTAACAGGAGTTGAGTTTAATTTGCTGAATAAGTTATATTCACAACCAGCAAGGGTTTTTAGTCGTGACCAATTGATGGATGCTGTTTACAGTGATGGTCGAATTGTGTCTGATCGCACCATTGACAGCCACGTCAAAAAAATTCGTAAAAAACTTAAAAGCTTGGATGACCATGATTTTGTTCAAGCTGTTTATGGCTGTGGTTATAAATACGTTGAAAAACCTTAAAGTTTGCATAATTTTTGCAATATTATTAACTATCATATATTCACACTCAAACAAAAAGGTAAACATATGAAATCCACACAATTACTTATACTTTTAATTTTCTCAACCCAGATCGTTGCAGGAAATAAAAACAAAATGAATGAATTGAATTTGACAGAAGATCAGCAAGCTCAAATGCAAATAGTTAAACAGACCATGAAAGAAAGATTAGAAGCTTCTCGTATTGAGATTACCGAGCAAGCTCATGCTGAAATGGCAGTGTTCCTGTCACCTGAACAGATGGAACAGGTAGAAAAGCGTCAAGAAATGCGCATGGCTCGTCAGGACAAACGACAAGAAAAACGCAAAAACAAACGTGAAAAAAGAAAAACGAGAAGACAAATGGAAAAAACAGAATAAAGTTAACTATTGAATGCTTAAAAAACGCCACTTTTGTGGCGTTTTTTTGTCAGGTATGTTAATGATTATTCAAGGATCTTTTACAAAAATATTTTCATAATATAACTCCAACCAAGTTAATATACCCCGATGCTAGACAAAAAACGCTCAAAGGCCATTTTGGCGCTTTCATTACCCATTATTGGTGGCATGATGTCACAAAACATTCTGAACTTAGTTGATACGGCTATGGTTGGACGTTTGGGTGCACCCGCATTAGCAGCCGTTGGTTTAGGAGGGTTCCTCAACTACATGTGTGTGGCATTTTTATTGGGTTTAAGCGCAGGTGTTCAAGCCATGGTGTCTCGACGCATGGGTGAAAATAAAGAAAGTGAGGCGGCATACCCATTGAATGCTGCATTGCTTTTAATTTTAATTGCTGCGATACCAATGACTGGGTTGTTGTATTTTTTATCACCTCATTTGATCCAATGGTTTAATCCAGACCCTCTGGTGGTGGAACAAGGAACGCCCTATTTACAGGCGCGTTTTTTGGGTTTGATTTCATTGGCTATACACTTCAGTTTTAGGGGTTATTGGAGTGCGATTGAAATGACAAAGATTTATTTAAAAGCGTTGTTGTTTGCTCATGCCAGTAACATTGCTATAAGTTATGTCTTAATTTTTGGCAAACTGGGTATGCCAGCACTGGGGACCTATGGTGCTGGTTTGGGTACCAGTATTTCAATAACATTGGCGGTGTTTTATTATTTTTATTGTGCTTACAAACACACCCGCGGATATGGATTTTTAGAAAACTTGCCATCGAAAGCAACGATCATGCAAATGATCAGAACTTCTGTCCCCTCGTCGATCCAACAATTCTTTTTTGCTGCTGGTTTTGCAGCCCTTTACTGGATCATAGGTCAAGTGGGCACCGAAGAGTTGGCAGGTGCGAATGTGATCATTAATTTGATGTTGGTTGGGCTGTTACCAGCAATGGGTTTCGGCTTGGGTGGAGCCACTTTAGTCGGTCAATCTTTAGGTAAGAAGAATATTGATGCGGCTCATCAGTGGGGCTGGGATACAGTGAAACTCGCTTGTATTACCGCAGCAGTTCTTATGTTACCAGTGATGCTTTTTCCCGATTTTATTCTGCGTTTGTTTTTGACAGACCAGTTGGTGATTGACCTGAGTCGATTACCATTGCAACTGGCGGCGTTGTCTTTGGGGGTAGAGTGTATTGGAATTGTATTATTCAATACCATCAATGGTGCAGGTGATACCACCAGTACCATGAAAATATCATTTGCTTTACAATGGATTTTATTTTTACCCATGGCATGGTTGGTTGGCCCCTATTTAGGAATGGGTTTAACAGCAATTTGGATTGGACAGATTTTGTACCGCCTCATTTTTACTTGGGCGATGGTTCATATGTGGCAAGCCAGAAAATGGTCAACAATAGAGGTATAGTAAATGACGAAAACCCGTTGTGAGTGGGCAACTAATACCACTGAATTAGATCAAAAATACCACGATGAGGAGTGGGGAGTACCCGTTTATGATGACCGGGTTTGGTTTGAATTTTTGACTTTGGAGGGCGCGCAAGCAGGCTTGAGCTGGACCACTATTTTGCATAAGCGAGAGGGGTATAGAAAAGCCTTTGCTGGCTTTGACTATCAAAAAGTGGCAAAATTCAGCGAGGCCAAGCAGCTTGAGTTGAAAGAAAACCCAGAAATTGTTCGTAACACCCTTAAGATCAAATCAACAGTGACCAACGCACAGGCATTTATACGAGTACAAAAAGAGTTTGGTAGCTTCAACGATTATATTTGGCGTTTCGTTGGTGGTGAGCCGATTTTAAACAGTTGGAAAACAGCACAAGATGTTCCTGTTAGTACAGTTGAGTCAGATACCATGAGTAAAGACCTTAAAAAAAGAGGCTTTAAATTTGTGGGAACTACTATTTGTTATGCATTGATGCAGGCTACGGGTTTGGTTAATGACCATACCACCGATTGTTTTTGTTATCCAAAGAAGGAGGACTGATATCATGAAATTAAAAACCACCCTAACCACTGCGGTTTTGTTACTTTCTTTCAATGCTTGTGTAAAGAAGCAACCACCCACTGAACAGCAAAGCTTTTTTGATAACCTCAAGTCGTTATGTGGACAAGTCTTTACAGGTGCCAGCACTTTTCCTGATGATCCGGCGCATGATTTTGCTGGTAAATTGTTGGTAGCAGATTTTGCCAGTTGCGATGAGCGGCAAGTTCGCATTAAATTTGCTGTTGGAGAAGATCATTCACGAACGTGGGTTGTGACAGAGTCCAACCAAGGTTTGTTACTTAAGCATGATCATCGTCACGCCGATGGCACGCCAGATGAGGTCACTAACTACGGTGGCTGGGCCAATGACCAGGGCACAGTATGGCGCCAGCATTTTGTAGCAGATAAACAAACAGCAGAACTGATTCCTGCAGCGAGTACCAATGTTTGGATGCTACAATTTAATCCAAGTTCAAAAGTATTAACCTATGACTTAAAACGACATAATTTACCCCGATACCAGGCTAAATTAGAACCTAAAAAATGACCTTTAAATTAGCTACAGAACGTTTGCATTTAAGCGAGTTGCTAGATTCGGACGTACAGTTTGTTTATGATCTTTTTACCGACCCTGACTGTATTCGATTTGTTGGTGATCGAGGGATTAATAACTTGTTTGATGCAAAAGAGTATTTACAAGATCGATTGATTGCATCCTATATAAAACATGGTTTTGGGTTGTATAAAGTGGCATTAAAAACAAGTTCTGAACCGATGGGCATTTGTGGTTTGGTTAAACGGGATGAAACCAATCCCCCGGATATTGGTTTTGCTTTTTTGCCGGAGTTTCGCGCAGGTGGCTACTGTACGGAAGCAGCTCAAAGTATTTTAACTTGGGCGAAAACCAACCAGATCAGCGATGAAATATTGGCCTATACAAATCCAGATAACTTTGCCTCTATTCGGGTGTTAGAAAAAATAGGGCTACAAAAGCAAAAGATCACTACTTTAACTGGGCAAGACCATGAAAGCTTAGTCATGTCGATTCACTTGAATTAATCCATAACGTCATATAAATTACATCGAAGGTATAACATAAAAGGAATTTTTAAATGAAACAATTCTCCCTGCTCATGTTGTTGACACTCTTTTCAACAAGTGATGCTTCTTTATTCAAGTCCAATAACCATAACAACCAGCACTTTATTGATTCATTTTCTAGCCAAAGTATTTGGACTGCTAATATAAATAATGATGGTATTGACGATTTGGTCATTACATCTTCCAATGATCAAGGCCTGATCATTTATTTGGGCAAAGGCGGAGGTAAGTTTGAACAACTGTTCACCACACCCGCCATTGGGTCTGTTAAGGTTTCAACTGTTTTTGATGCTGACGGTGATGGTGATGACGATGTTTGGTTGCAATACGACACCCTGGATGATGTGCGTGAAGTTGTTTTGTTTAATGATGGAACAGGTCTGTTTGAACAAAAGAGCGTCAGCGTCTCCGGAGGTGAAAACATCCCTTTCACTTATCAAGCGTTACATGGTGATGTTGATAATGATGGAGATGTGGATTTAATAAAAATAATTGGTGGTCAGGGCCAGTCAGGTTTGGGTTTAACCAATAAAGTTGCAACGTTGTTCATCAATGACGGAACGGGCCTTTTTGAACCAAAAGGAGGTACTTTCTTAGTCGAACGGCACCGTCAATTGATTGATTTCAATAATGATGGATATTTGGATATGGTTTCAGCCGAAAGTAATTTAACGGTTTTTTATAATGATCAGTCTGGGGTTTTCTCGGAGACCCCTGATGTGTTCGAGCTTGGCTTTTCTCCTTTTAGTTGTGAAGGCAACCCTGAAGAAGACATCATGTTGTTTGAAGACATTGATAACGATGGGGATATTGATTTACAGTTGCTATCAAAAGCAAGAGGTTTGTTGAGAAGAATCAATAACGGAGACGGAAGTTTTGTGGCCAAAGAGGATTCATTTTGTATCCCGATTAATGATGTATCAAACGGTATTCTACGACCTCTTGATGTTCGCCCCATTCCAGATGCGATATTTGTTGATGTTAATAATGATGGG